>JAHFBS010000133.1 GCA_023249895.1 bacterium
GTGGCAAATATGAATTTGCATCCAAGAACAGCGCGTTGGAACAATGGAACGTCTGGGCTAAGATGGGCATCGAGTTCTAAGACATTACTTTATAAAATACATCAAGCCGCCGTCGATTGTGACGGCGGCTTTTTAGTTCTACTGATCAAATTTGATGTCAATCGTTTTAGGTGCTTGCGCAAACTCCACCACTCGTGTTGGTTTTGCAAGCAGGATATGGTGCGTCTTAAAGGCTTTGAGCAGTTCGCTGCGTATGTACGCTGCAACGTCAGCATGTTCTTTGATGCGTCGTGCACTAATAAATGCTCGTGCCATAAAGCACAACGATCCGTCTTCGATATTATCGAGGCGTACAATGGCAGCAGGAACTTTGAGCACTAACGGATGTGCGTTGATAATATCAAGCAAGAGCTTTTTAACCACTTCAGGATCTGATTCAAGGTCAACGCGAATGGTAAGTTCAAATCCAACGGCATAACGGCTGTGTCCCCAGTTGATCATCCATTTAGTAACAAGATCTTTATTAGGAATAATCACCGAATGATTGTGTGAGGTAATAAGCGTTGTTGAGCGTGCTGAAATCTTGTGGACTGTTCCTTTGATGTGATCAATTTGCACGTAATTGCCAATTTCAATAGGGCGTTCAATAAGCACCAGGATGCCACCAATAAAGTCGAAGGCAACATCTTTGAGTGCCAAGCCAAGACCGATGGTGAGTGGTGCGCCGACCCAAAAAATAAGTTGTTTAAGTTGAATAAAACTTAACCCCAAAATGATTGCCAAAAACAAAATCAGGTAATGGGTAATGCGCGAAATAGTATTTTGTGCTCCCGGATCGGTATGCAGAATATCAAAGAGTCTTTTGAATAATGATTTATGGAGCAGCGATGAAACGACAAGGCCAGAAGCAATAAAAAGACCAAGCTCCATAAACTGGATGATACCGATGTGCGTATCGACATCAATATCAATAACCCATTTTTCAGCAAAAAGGCGCCAAAGGTCTGATGGCGAATAACTTAGGCCCCAAATGCGTGTAAATATGCCGAACGTGACAAAGGCCATAAGAAGGAAAGCGAAAATAATAAAGAAGGCATAGAACGCCTTGGCGTGTTCAAATTTATCAACAACGTCGTCTCCTTCTTCTCGCATAAAAAGAAAAACTGCATGCTTGCGCAAATAAGCGTGTGCGGCAAAAAGAAGATACAGTACAAAAATGGTTGCCGGAATGGCAAAGATAAGAAACCATGCAAGTGTTGGATAGCCGACGTAGCGATTTGAAAGAATGAGCATGGCCATGCTGAAAAGGAATACCGGATAATAGTAACGATCGATAGTGCGCTTAAGCCAGAGCGATACGGCGTGTGATGTTGGAATAAGTTTAAGCACGTCAACTTTGGTAAAGAAAAGTGCAAACACCACAAGCATGGTAAGTGAATATGCGGCAAGAAGGACGGTTGCAAATTCAGACGATGAGGCATCGGTGTACGAGAGAAGTGCCATCCTGAGCGGAATAATGATGGCCGTTGCATAACACAAAATTGTAATCAAATGAATAAATTTTTCTTGAAATGATTCGGCAAAAAAAACATAACTCATATGGCGATTGAGTTCTTTAAATGTGTGCGTAAAGCAGCGTGCAAGATATACCCAAATTGGAATGGCAATCAGATAAAACAGCGCGTGAGCATACGATCCTATACGCGGTACAATCGGTGCAAGAAAAAGCCAAGTGTAGAATAACGTAAAATGCTCGTGAGCAAAGTGAATGAGTGCGCGTACGGTAGGTAAAAAAAGCGTTCTTGCTCCAACCGCACGTTGACCAAGAATGCGTTCAAGAATAATTAGTCCACGTTTAAAAAGAATACTGGTGCCCAGGTAAAGCAAAAGGTACAGAAGGATAAGCAACCAGGTATGCCATCCCCATGAACGCACCGTTGTTATGAGTGATGATGGCCCCAAATATTGCGGTGTTTCCCAATACAGTTTGGTAAAAAAAGTTTCAGCTTCAAGCGCAGCGCGTGAGAGCATAGCCAACGATATTGCATCGGGTGAACGTTGCCAAACGCTGTATACACGGCGACGATCAAGGCTTTTGATAATCAGATCGTAGTGGTGAATGATTTTAGTTTGTTGTCCGATTAAATCTGCCTGCAGTGCAAGAAGTGCTTGTGTGTAACCAAGGCCTTGATAAAGTTTGCGTTTAGTGCGATCGAGTAATTTAAGCAGTTGGCGATATTCTTCATCTTTGCCTTTAAATGTATCAGGGCGCTGATGACGAACTTTGATGCGCAATTTTTTGAGCCGTTCAAGCGCACGATTAATTTCGGTTGATGCTGCTTGTGCCGTGTGTAATTTATCCTGCAGTGTTGTACGCATATTAAGCGAAAGCTCGCGTTTGTTGCCAAATTCATTAAGCAGGTTATCAACCTTTTCTAATTTGCCGCGAAGTTTGTAATAAATTTCGGCCATGGCAAGTTGCAAGCCTTTTTCTTGAGCGATGCCGTCAGCAAATTCTTTTTTTGCGTCAAGAAGCTGGAGCTCTTTTTCAATAGCAAGAATTGATGCGGTAATAAGGCGATAGCGCATTTTGGTTAAAATGTAGCGCGAGCCTTTAATTTTTTTGTCTTTGCAGGTGTTGATGATTTTGAGGAGTGATTCTGCTTCTTGAATGCGTGCATCACGCAGCTGCTTTTTGTTCTCTTTTTCCTGATTTATTTCTTCTTTAATTGTAAGGGCTGTGCGGTCTTCTTCTTGTTTTTCAAGACGGGCGTGAGCAATGTCGCGTTGTTCAAGAATGAGTCTTTTTTCCATGCGCGAGAGTAATGATTTTTGATCATCAAAGCGATTGTGCTCAAGATCAATGATGT
>JAHFBS010000018.1 GCA_023249895.1 bacterium
AGATATTGCCGCAGGTTTTTCAACAAGCACCGCTTTTCCTGCGTGCAAACAGGCAAGTGCCTGTTCTGTATGGTAAGCATGTGGTGATGCAATAATGACCAGATTTGTACGATCATCATTAAGTAGAACCCGATAATCATTATGAGCATTGGGTGCGTTGTAAACGCGTGCAAGCGTAAGCGCTGAAGCCATATCGGTGTCAATAATTGAATGAAGCATAGCGCGCGTGTGTGTGGTAATTAAGGGTAAAATTTTTGTTTTTGCAAATCCACCGGCTCCAATAAGTGCCACCTGATTTTTGCCTGCTGGAAGCTTGTATGTCTTGACTTCAGATGCGTCTACAGGGGTTTGCTCGGATAAAAGATCTGTTGATTGTGGTATGTGGTCGTAAGAAAGTACAACGCCAAGCGCGCCTTTATTGAGTTGTGCGTATGCTTCTTGAGCATGTTCAAGCGGGTAGTTATGCGTGATGAGATGATCGAGTTTGAGTTCTTTTTTTTCAATCAACCGCACTATGTATGCCATATTTCGTTGCTCGGTCCATTGAACATAAGCATAAGGATAATCAATGCTTTGTTGCTCGTAAGCAACATCGTAACGTCCAGGCCCATATGAACATGAAATAAAAAAATCAATTTCTTTGGCATAAAATGGATCGCGATCAAACGAAAGTTTTACATCGCCGACAACAACAACCCGTCCTTTGCGACGCGTCATGAGCATGGCATTTTGTACAATATGCTCAGACTGAGATGCCGCAGTAATCAATGTTACATCTACCCCCTGATGATCAGTTGCATAATTAATTTCACGAATAACATCAGTGGTGTTGGAATTAAAACATTTTTCTGCGCCACTTTGATAGGCCAATGCAATTCTGTCATCTCGTATATCAATACCAATGACGGTGCATCCCGCTTGCCGTGCAAGTTGGACGGTGAGTTGTCCAATAAGCCCCAATCCTACAACGCAAACTGTTTGGCCTATCTCAAGTTGTGCACGACGAATTCCTTGAAGAGCAATTGCACCAAGAGCCGTAATGCTTGCTGCTTTGAGAAATTCGGCATGTGAAATACGTACAACCAAATTTTGCGGCACGCTTACGTTATCGGCGTGATACGCATGAGCAGATCCGGCGCATGCGACATAATCACCTATGCGTAAATTTCTTACTTTGCTGCCACATGCAACAATCTGTCCTGCGCATGAATATCCCAGCGGCATTACTTTGTAACGACGTTCTTGGACCAGCGCACGAGTTCCCGCATAACCATGTTCTTTAAGTGCCGCATATAATTTGCTGGTGTAACGCGTGAGATTATTAATGTAGGTTGCAAATGGTGATGTCGCAGCTGCTTTAACGGTTGAACTTTCTGTTCCTGAACTTATAAAAGAATAATGCATGCGTACCAAAACATTGTGTTCTTGTACGAGTGGCGTTGGGACCGATTCGACAGAAATCTTACCGCGGCGTAAAAAAACTTGTCGTGATGATAATCGTTGATGCTCCATGCTCTTTTTTAACCCCAAAGATTGGTGTTTGTTTTGGTGGCGCCTTCAAGAAAAGCTTGTGATTGTTTTTGGTGAATGCTGTGCATAAGTCCACAGGTATCAATAAGAACTTTGTTATCAAAAGTGTCTTCGCGCATGAGGGTAAATTCTTTGTGCTTAACCAGGACAAGAATAATATCTGCCCAGGCAATTCCTTCCCATACGTCGTCAATCAATTCAATTCCGCGCTGTGTTGCTTCTTGTTTGGCGACATTATGATCGTATGCACGAAATTCAATGAGATCTTTTTTTGTTGCAAGCCCTTGTGCGATGTGGAGGGCTGGCGACTCGCGTAAATCATCAACATCTGGTTTAAAGGTAAGCCCAAGCGCAAGTATTTTTGGTTTGGTAATACCAAACATGCGTAACCCTTCCGCTTTCGAAAGGGTACGAGAGAGGATGTGTTGAGGTTTGTTATCATTAATAGCGCGTGCGGTGCGTAAAAGTTCAGTATCCTCAGGAAAACTTTCAATCAAGAACCAGGGGTCTACTGCAACACAATGTCCGCCAACACCACAGGTAGGAGTAAGTATTTTGACGCGCGGATGTTTATTAGCAAGTTCAATTACGGAGTAAGGATCAATTCCCGCGCGACAGCACATAGTTGCAATCTGATTGGCAAAAGCAATTTGTACATCGCGGCTTGAATTTTCAACAAGTTTAACCATCTCTGCTGTTTTATCGTCGGTGACGTGTATGACGCCTCTTACAAATTTTGTATAAAAAGAGAAAGCTCGCTCGCAGGCGTGTTGGCACATGCCGCCAATGACGCGATCATTTTCAACAAGTTCTTTAAAAATGTGTCCAGGTAATACGCGCTCAGGACAATAAGCGACAAAAAAATCGACACTTAATTTGAGGCCTGAGTTTTCTTCTAAAAAGAGAGCTAGCTTTTCAGTTGTTCCTACAGGAACCGTTGATTCGAGTATAACAAGATTGCCGGGCATAAGCCGTTTTGCAATTGATTCTGCAGCGTGAAAAACATGCCGCACGTCAGCAGATTTATCGTCTTTAAAAGGTGTTGGCACGGTGATGATAAAACAGTCTGCGTATTGAAGCTCATTAAAAACTTTAAAATTACCTGTTTTTAAAACTTTCCAAAGACGTTCAGAAAGTTCTGGTTCAAAAATAACCGGATCACCTTTGTTGATTCGATTAACTTTTTCTTGATTAATGTCGTATCCATAAACATCGTAGCCAACGCTTGCTGCTTGGATTGCTGTTGGGAGTCCGATGTAGCCGAGTCCGACGACTGAAATGCGCTTCATGAATCCTTCCTCCTTTATGTGAATCTACATCATTAAAGCATGGGGTGCTGGTTGCGCATAATGGCTTTTAGATGGAGATGTTCGGTGTCTCAAAATTCCAAAATATTGTGCGAAAACTTCAACAATACGATCAGATGCTTTGCCGTCGCCATAGATAAAGCTTGTTTGAGGAGTGCTGTTTTCTTGGCACAGCATAGTGATGCCGTGTGTTATGGCTTCTTGATGAGTGCCGACCAACATTGCCTTGTTTTCCCATATTGCTTCTATACGTTCGGTTGTTTCTCGAAGTACCAGTACCCTTTTGCCTAATGCACCAGCTTCTTCTTGAATTCCGCCAGAATCTGTTATAACAAATGCTGCGCAAGAAAGCACGCTTACAAGATCTTGGTAAGCAAGTGGAGGACAACACCATATTTGAGGGATTGTGCGTATACCAGAATCGGCAATTATTTTTTGCATATGGGGGTTGGGGTGAGTAGGGAAAATAAACTCAATTTCTTGATGTTGCTGTGCGCTTTTGATGATTGCTTCAAGTACGTGGGCAGCTCCTTGCGTAAATGATTCACGTCGGTGCATGGTAAAAAGGACAATCTTTTTATTTTCTGCGCGACAGCGAGCAATGAATTCCTGAACCTGCTGATTTGTTTTCAAAAGTCCGGTATCAATTTTTTGTTTAATAGCAAAAAGTGTGTCGACAATAGTGTTGCCAACGCAAAATGTTGTTTTTTCATCAACCCCTTCATGCAAAAGATTAAGTGTATTAAGTGGGGTGGGCGTGAAATGCAAAGAGCTTATGGTGGTGATGAAGCGGCGATTTGCTTCTTCGGGAAATGGTGCTTGTAAGTTTCCTGTTCTCAGGCCGGCTTCAATATGAGCGACTGGAATAGTAAGATAAAAAGCTGCAAGTGCGGCTGCAAATGAACTTGAGGTGTCGCCTTGGACAACGACCATTGAAGGTTTGCATGCAGTAAAAAAATCGAATGATGCCTGTAATGCGGTGCTGGCAATATGTGCAAGTGTTTGTCCCTCATGCATAATCTGTGCTGAGGCATCGGGCGTCATATCAAAAAGTTTGAGTACATCATCAAGCAGGGAGCGATGTTGGTGAGTGGCATATAACAAACAGGGAATGGCAAATTGTTGAAGCTTTTTATAGACCGGCACCATCTTGAGCGCATCGGGGCGTGTGCCGACTACCAGAATGATTGGGCCTCTCATCTTTCTCTTTCTCTAATTTTTTACGTCATCTCTCGTGGAGGGAATGACCTCGTTGGGCATTTCTTTTTGAAAGATAGCAGAGCATAGAGGGAAATCAAATTTTGTATGACTTTGTTGTGCGTAACTATGAGGGCTTTTGAGAAGGGGAGAAGTGATATTAAACTTCTTCTGAAGCCCGTTTTTTAATACGGATTTTTTGGGCGTTGTCCTTTGTCATTCCGGGCAATGACCCGGAATCCAAGCACATTACGTGGATCCCCGATCGGAGTCAGCCTGCCCGCCGAAGCCTTGGCGAAGGAGGGGGGATGACAAAGATCTCGCATACTAACGTCTTTCTTTCAGACTGTTACACCGAAATAGGTTTCGAAAGTGGTCTATTTTTGTTTAAAGATAAAAAGGGCATCGTGTAATGCCCTTTGATAACAGTTGTTAGTCGACAAATTTAATTGGTTGTGCGAGTAGTGGCAGCTTTCCAGCTGCCACTAGCTCCAAAGTTATTAGTTCCGCAGCCAGAAGAGTCTTGTTGATTGACGCCCGTATAGTATGCTTGCTGGCTTCGCATTGGGTAAGCAAACGAACTTGCAATCTTAGTTGCAGCGATAGACACAACAACCATACCGATTACAGCAAGCAGCGAATAGGTGATAAGATTTGCACCTTTCCACCATCCATCTCTGTGGACAGCGTCGGTTTGGACATATAATGCCAATTGTACTTCATAGCCATCTGAAGCAAGAAGCGCGGTTAACTTTTTATCGATTAAATCGTTGTATGCGGTGATGCTTTTTTTCTTTTGGTGACACGTATCATCAAGCTTATACAAACGATCTTTCTCTTGAGCGCTTGTTTTTTTGTCTTCAATGGCTTTTTTTATTGCATCGCGAGCTTCAGTGATGCAACGATCAGCGGCTGCAAGCTGTGCAGCTTGAGCTACCAAATAATTCTGTGCCAAGATTAAAGGAAATTGAGATTGGGTAAAAAGCTTGGTTGCTTGCAGGGCAAGATTGCTGTCATTTTCTGCTTCGATTGGGTCGTTTATGAACGTGTCTTTACTGATATCAGTAAGTATGGTGGTCGCTGTTGCAATTTTGCCTTCAATCGTTTGATTGGCCATTTTGTTTTTGTATATACGATATCCGGCATAGCTCGCTATGGCCACAAGCGCGGTTAAACCAGCCGCTTTACTGAAAGAGAGTGATTGGATTGAGTCATTTAGTGGACACGAAGATGAACAATTGCCTGTTTCCATACCCATAAGCTGTACAGAGGAAATAGTGCTTGCAAGTAGAGCGCTGCAGAGCACGGTGCGAAATGTTGTATTCATTACGAGAATCCTTTCGTTGGATTATGAGGTTAAGATTTTTTTATGAATCGGTTTGGTTGCTTTTCAAACCAAAGAACAACGCCATATTGTTGTAATTGAGCAATGAATTGAAGAAAATTATTTTCTTGTGAAGGAGGGACAAGGAACTCAAGCGTGTCTTGCTGATTTTCAAGCGCACGTTCAAATGCAACGTGATCTTCGTTACGAAGTGCGCCAACAACAAACCATGTTTTCTCGCGTTTGACGCCAGCCTGATAATATAAACAATGTTGAGTATCCATTCAGTTTCCTTGCAAAAATAATACCGCAGTATTGTAGAGATAAAAAAAGAGGCATGCAATCGCACGCCTCAAAAATTCTTAAATAATGTTTTTTTATGCAGCAGGAATGTTATCTGTTGGCGGTTGAGGTACTTCTGGCGTTGGCGCAGGCATAACTGGTATTACAGGAGTTGTTGGTGGCGCAGGAATTTCAATAGTGGGTGCTGGAGCAACTTCAGTAGGTGGTGTTGGAACAGTAACTTCGGGCATTGGGGTTGGCATTTCGACCACCGGTTCTGGCATTGGCACATCTGCTGCCGGTGTTATTTCAGATGGTGTTGGCGCCGGTGCTTCTGGAGCTTGTGGGGCAGGAACAATAATTGGTTCAGGAATTGGCGTTTGAATTGGTTCTGGTTGAGGAACTGTTATAGGTTGTGGTGCTGCTACTATTAGAGCGGCTGTTGGTGCAATACCTGGTGTTGGCGTAGGAGCTGGGGTAGTTACTGGAGCGGTAATTGGTTGAGCAGGGGGTACTATGACAACTGGAGAAATTGGTTGTGGTGTTTGTACGCCAAGCCCCGTTTTGAATGTTTTGATTGCTTCATCAGCTTGGGTTACGCGGCGTTCAAGCTCTTGCGGAGAAGCATATTCAGTAGTTGATAACAGTGTAAGAAGTGGCTCTTTGAGCTCTTGCTTGATCTTGGCAACCATGCTGGTACCAATTTCATCATTTTGAGCGTAACCATTCTTAGCACACAGCGAATTGCAGCTGATAAGCGCCAGGCACAGCGTGCTATAGCGTGTAATTTGATATCGTTTCATTGATTTGTTCCTCCTAAGGATAAAATTGTGCAATATTTTAATTTGACAACCAGAAAACATAATGCATGAAGTTTATGATAAGATTGTGCGGTGAGTCAATGAAACATTTTAAACTTATTGAGCATACGGCTGACATTCGACTTTATGTTGAGGCGACAACTTATGAAGAACTTTTTGCAACGGCACTTCAGGGAATGGCTTCTATTATTTGTTCTCATGATGCAACACTGAACAATGATCAAAGAGGTGAAATACGTATTGAGTCTCAGGATATTACGACGTTGTTGATTGATTTTTTATCTGAGGTTCTTACACGTGTGCAGACTGATAAGGTGCTTTTTTGTTCGGTAACATTTTTAAAATTTACTCAAACAATGATGCATGCGCGACTTGAAGGCTTCAATGTTGATCATTTTGATGAAGATATTAAAGCGGTAACGTATCATGAGGCGGAGGTAAAAAAGAATAATCGCGGAAATTATGAAACGATTATAGTTTTTGATGTTTGATTAACCTAAGAGGAGTAGGGAGTTTGTATGAAGTATCTACAAAGATTATGTGTAGGTGTAGTGCTTGTTGCTATCAATACACCACTTGCAGCGAGTAGTTTAACCGCCTACAACAATCAAACGGTATATGAAACAAAAAATCATGTATTTCGCAAAAATGAAGTTGCCCAGGGATTTGTGCGTCTCAATGATGGCTTTACGGTGATGCCACAATCATGTGTGAACATGGATGTTCTGGTTACGATATCAGGCGGCATTGATTTGCGCGAAACGAGTACCATTCGCATGCTTAATGATCTTGGTTTTGATTCTGGAGTAACGTTAACAACAAGTGGCTATATCGACGGTCGAGGACATACCTTACTTTTGAATGGCGATTTTACCATTCCAGCTGGTAAAGTTTTGCATTTTAACGGTAGTACAATTCTTGATGCTCAAGGACATGAGCTTATCATTGGCGAGAATGCAGAGATATTTGTTGATACCAATGTGACGTTGACGATTGCCAATGCAACGATCAAAACAACCCGCAATGCACCAACATTTCCCGCATTACGTTGTGGCGCGCTCAACAGTAAGCTTGCACTTGATAATGTCATATTTGCACCAATTAATGATTTTCTATTTCAAAATGGTCAACTATTTATACACAATGATGTCATGATTACGGGCACCTCAGCATTTATCTACCATTCACCGGCGTCAAGCTTTATTACCAAAAATTCGTGCTTATATCTTGATCATGGGGTAACGCTTTCTATAGCTCCAGCAACGTTTACCGATGCACCGTATTCTTTGAACAATACGTATACCAATAACAATTTTATAAAAATGGCAGATGAGACATCGGTGTTATATCTTAACGGTTGTTCTCTTCAAACAACCACGACCGGCTGGCGCTTAACAACCGGTACGGTGAATTTTGATGATCGCGTACAGGTAAAAACCGACACAACGCTAACGCTGACATCGTTAAATTTAAGATCAAGAAAAAGTTATGAAAGTAACACGCTCTGGTCGGTTAATTGGAGCCCCGATGGTCGTTATTTAGCGATTGGTGGGTCTGCTAATTTTGGGCCAACCGATTACGAATTACAGGTATATCGTTTTAATGGGGTGTCTTTAACACTCGTAGCTCAAGCTACGATTGGTGGCTTTTTTGATGCAGGTGAGTCGATTAATTGGAGCCCTGATGGACGTTACTTGGCAATTGGCGGCGCTTGTTTTACATTTAGCGGCACTGTTTCCATAGCAGTTTACAGCTTTGATGGAACATCTTTGACGCTACTACCTGCTACGCAAATTGCGTTGAATAATGCTGTTAGATCGGTGAATTGGAGTCCGGATGGACATTATTTAGCCATTGGAGAATCAGGTCCAACGGGTGGTTTTGTGACAAGAGTCTATGCCTTCGATGGAACGTCTTTAACGCTTATACAGGCTCTGGTGAATGATCTTGATGGTTGTTTGGCTGTTAATTGGAGTCCGGATGGAAACTATTTAGCAATTGGCGGTGGTAGCTTAACCGGTGGATATGTGCTTCGGGTTTATAGTTTTAATGGGAAAACGCTGACATTATTGCCAGGAACGCAATTTACTTTTGGTAATACTCTTAATTCGGTTAACTGGAGCCCCGATGGGCGCTATTTGGCTATTGGTGGATTTACCCCAACGAGTGGATATGAGCTGCAGGTATATAGGTTTGATGGAATAAATCTGGTGCTTGTTCCCGGAGCGCGGATTGATTATGGTACGGTGATTTATTCGGTTATGTGGAGTCCCGATGGACGATATGTGGCTGTTGGCGGAGATTCGCCAGCGGGTGGCCATACGATATTGGAAGTATATAGTTTCGACGGTGTATCATTGACTCTTATTCCAGCCGCACAAATCGCTTATAGCGGTGCAATTTGGCAGGTGAATTGGAGTCCTGATGGTCGTTATCTTGCTATTGCGGGACAAAACCCAACCAATGGATTCCAGCCAATCGAAGTGTATAAAGTTAATTATGTTAACAACTCTATCCCGCAAGCAGTAACACGTAGCATGGTCTTTGGTGATAAAGCCAAAGGAGCTGCGTATGATGCACATCTGCGCTTGCAACCAGGTGCCAGCATAAATCTTGCTGGCAAGATGCTTTACGATAACGTGAATTAATTCAGGATTGGTAGAGGGAGCGTATATGAAGTATCTACGTAGTTTATGTTTACTTTTGTTATCGTTTATTTCAACGTCACTTTTGGCCAACAGCATCACGGCCTACAATAATCAAACTGCGTATGTCACCAAAAATTTTGTATTTCATAATGAAGCATTAGCGCAAGGCTTTGTGCGGCTTAATGAAGGTTTTACTGTTGCGCCGCACTCATGTGTCAACATGGATGTGTTGTTTACGATTTCTGGTGGTATAGATTTGCGCGAGACAAGTACGATCAGAATGCTCAAAGATCTTAAGTTCGATTCTGGGGTAACGCTGACTACCGGCGGAAATATCGACGGTCGAGGGCATACATTAATTTTGAATGGTGATTTTAGAATTCCCGCTGGCAAAGTTTTGCATTTTAATGGAGACACGATTCTTGATGCTCGTGGCAATGAAATAATTATTGGCGAAAATGCAGAAATATTTGTTGATACCAATGTGACGTTGACGATTCTTAATGCAACGATCAAAACAACGCGCAATGCGCCAACATTTCCTGCATTACGTTGCGGTGCCTTCAACAGTAAACTTGCACTTGATAATGTAGTACTAGAGCCTGCTGATGATTTTCTGTTTTTGGGTGGACGATTTTTTATTCACAACGATGTAGCAGTTACCGGGACGTCGGCATTTGTCTATAATTCGCCAGTACCAAGTTTTATTACCAAAGATTCGTGTTTATATCTTGATCATGCAGTGACGTTTTCTATGGCGCCAGCAACGTTTACTGATGCGCCGTATTCGCTCAAAAATACGTATACCGATAACAACTTTATCAAAATGGCTGATGAAACATCAGTTTTGTATCTGGATGGTAACACGCTCCAAACAACCAATACCGGTTGGCGTGTGACCACCGGCACGGTGAGTATTGATAATCGCCTCCAGATAAAAACCGATCCAACATTGACCATGACAGCCCTGGAGCCGATTGTTGTCTTGCAGAATAGTGATTGGGTTGAAGCTGATGCCGTTGCCTGGCATCCGAGTGGAAATTATCTTGCGGTTGGTAATGGTCTTGGTGCTATCAATGTCTATTCCTTTGATGGATCGATACTTACATTTGTTGCGCAAGCCGGTGCTCCGGCGTACGCTATGAATTGGAGTCCTGATGGCAGATATTTAGCGGTAGGAGTCCCCGCTGATTATGGGCCTACTCCAGGAAGTATTTTTAGATTTGACGGTACGTCATTGACCTTTGTAGCCAATACTGGTGAAATCCCTTGTTGGAGCCCTGATGGTAGATACATAGCATCTACCTCTGGTGGCACCACGTTGCAAATCCATAGATTCGATGGTTTAGCATTGGAATATATTACTCAGCTTGGGGTAAATGATTTGTATTTTTTATCATGGAGTCCCGATGGACGTCATCTTGTTGGTGGAGGAGCTACTGGACTTGCTGACAGGATAAACGTGTATGATTTTGATGGAAC
>JAHFBS010000019.1:0-4130 GCA_023249895.1 bacterium
CAGTTGTTAAATATTTTAGAACTGGTACGATCAGCAAAGTGTAGACATCTTTTGAAACCTATTTCGGTGTAACGTTCTGAAAAAAAGACGTTAGTATGCGAGATCTTTGTCATCCCCCCTCCTTCGCCAAGGCTTCGGCGGGCAGGCTGACTCCGATCGGGGATCCACGTGATGTGCCTGGATTCCGGGTCATTGCCCGGAATAACAAAGGACAACGTCTAATATCTCTGCATTAAAAAATGGTTTCAGAAGAAATTTTATGAATAACGTCTCTGTGGGGAGACAAAATTTTCATGAAGGTTATTTTTATGAAGAAGTTTTTATTAAACATAATAGTTGTAGCCCTTGCATTAGGATCACATTGCTCTGCAGCGCAACCAAAATTAGAACAAAGCCTAACGTCAGAACGTAAGGCTTTGCTTAAAAAATTTCAACAAAGTGACCATGGTAGAAAAATATTAGAACACTATGATTGGTCAAGCGAACACACGTGGTTGGATGATATCGATTATGGTGATAAAGAAGAACGGCCATCAGCGCCATCACCATCACACAAGCAAACAATTACCGCGATACCGAACAAGCAAGAATTGAATCCTGCTGTTTGTTCAAACGCAATCAATAATGGTGAAAAAAAGCCACAACAACCATCGCGTCTCAAACCTGCACTTATGGTAGGGCTAAGCACCGCTGCGTCACTTGCACTAACAGGTATTTTGGCAAGTCATGCTTCAATTTCTGACATTCTTTCTCCTGCTGCGGCTGAACAGGCTTCTGATGATTGTTGGAGGAATTGTGATGATGCACACGCTCGCGTAAACAATCTCTATTTTGCACATCGATGCATACTCGGCGCCATTGCCTCAGGTCTTGCCAGCGGAGTTACGTATGGGGTTAAAGATAAAGTTATTGCATTGGTTAAGAAAATTAAGTCTTGGCCTAAGGAGTACGCCTACCAAGCAGCATTTGAAGCACTAAAAAAAAGTCTTGATAAACTCTATAGTTCAAAAAAAGATACAGAAGAACAACTAAAGCAAAAAGCAATAGATAGCGCTTGGGCATTTAGACATGCAACCGATACCCTTTACCGCGCAATGCATCCACATGCATTGACGGATGGAATTGATGCAGCTAAGAAATTTATCACAAAACATTTTGATGAAAAAATTCAATCTTTAAAAAAGCCACAGACACAACATGGTCAATTTTTATATGGCATGTTCATGGACAAAGTAAGTGAGATACCTAAAAACATCGCCCAAACATCTGAAGGCCTTCAAAAACTAGTTATTAGTAGAACAACCAGCAGAGACCGTGAACTTTACGTGGCTAAAGGAAACTACAGAACTACATTAAAATTATTTCATCCGGTAGATTCTCCAACAGAATGCCCCATAGAAATAGAAATAAGTCTTAATCAATTAAAAGAAAAGGCCCCTGAGGATGATTATCAAGCACTTATTGCTCCCGACGTAGATTACAAGCAATTGTTTGACGATACGACTTATTGGCTTCTTTATGACGCAGAGCGAACTAATGACGAAACAGCGAGCATGTCAAATATTAAGCTCGCCGCTAGTCGTATATACGTTTTTCTTTGGACGATTTCATACGAAAAAAGCTCATCTTGGCAAAGTAATTACCAATCGATTTTTAAAAATTTGAAACGAGACTCTCTCGCATGCATTCTTAGCCATTTCTCTACAATTTATAATTCATTCAAAATCGAATTAAACAACATGACGCTGGAAAAAGCTCAAGAGATTCTTCGTACCACCCAAAGCTAGGCCCTGCATACAACGCCCCATTTGTTACAGGCTGAAAACATTGACCTTGAAAACCACCGAGCTTAGATAATTATATAATAGTAAAACTATATTTTTATATCCTGTTGTAAAATATTTTAAAGCTGATATGATCAGAAAAGTATGAACAAAGTCCCGTGGGGGGACCAAAATTTTAGTAATCAATTAGATACTTTTGTACGATAGTTTTTATGGAGGTTATTTTTATGAAGAAGCTTTTATTGAACATAACATTTGTTGCCCTTGCATTAGGGTCACATGGCTATGCAATGCAACCAGAATCAGAACACAAATCAACTTCTGCAGCCTGCGTGGCCGCAATCGATGAAGAAACACCACAAAAAGCGCCACAACAACCATCACGTATCAAACCTGCGCTTATGGTAGGATTAGGCACCGCTACGTCACTTGCACTAACAGGTATTTTGGCAAGTCAAGCTTCAATTTCAGACATTCTTTTTCCTGCAGCGGCTGAACAGGCTTCTGATGATTGTTGGAGGAATTGTGATGATGCACACGCTCGCGTAAACAATCTCTATTTTGCACATCGATGCATACTCGGCGCCATTGCCTCAGGTCTTGTTGCTGGCGGGACTACGTATGCAGTTAAAGATAAAGTCGTTGCGTTGTACAAAAAAATTAAGTCTTTGCTTACATCAAACACGCTTACAAAAGAGCAAAACCAGAAACTGGCCATTTTAGCCCAACAACAACCGGCTATCATAGTTTCATCAATTGAACAAGTAGCAGAAGCCATAAACGCAGCTCAATTTTACGATGACACTATTGCAAATTCTCTTTATAAGACAATGCTTGCTAATGCAATAACAAAACGTGCACAAGAAGCTCACACAGCTGTTGCTCGATCTGAAGAGCTACCTGAGCAACCTGGACTTGATATAGATAATCTATTATTAGATTCGCCATACAGACCAAATAAACTGACGCAACAACAAGAGATTCCACTTGAAGAGATTTCACTTGTTGATAGCTTTCTTAATGACGATATGCGTACTCAATCAAGTAAGCCTACTTCCGTTAATAATCTTAAGTCCTTGATTAAGACTGCTAATGTGAATCATTTTCCCTCAGTAGAGTTAATCTCTTGGCTTCGCCAAATTATAGAGCAACTAAAACAAAAAGAAATCATGTACCGCCTCTTGCGTCCAAACTTGACTGATCAAAAGTTAATCGAAGCTATGAATGATGCAGTCCTGGCTAAAAATCCAGATGCTTTTGCCATAGTTTCTGCTACCTCTTCACCAGTTATTGAGGTACCAGTAGTACAACAACAATCACCAGCCGCTCCAGCAGTATCAGCTCCTGTATCATCAACTACCTCAGCAACAGTTTCATCGCAAGCAGCAAGCCAATCTGCAGCTGTTGCAAACCCTGCGCCAACAGTCGCAGCACCGGTGATTGAAGATGAAAAGAAACAAGAGCAAGTTGAACAAGAAACATTGCAAGAAGCTTCGCAACTATCAACTGAGCAACAACAAGCTTTAGCACGCGTACTTCCTGCTTTACAAGTGCTTGGACCTTTGTGTAACTCTAATGCGCAAATAATAACGATCAAAAAGACCGTGCGCAACAAAAACTTGTTGCAACAAATTGATGCTCTCCAAGAAACTTTACAACGAAATCCTCAAAACAATCAGGCTCGTAAACAACTGCAAAAATTGATTAAAAACCTTGAAACTGAAAAGCAGAATAATTAAGAAATAAAAACTCGTAACAAAAGTATCCAAGAGGGGCGGAGCTAAAAAACTCCGTCCCTCTTCTCTTTTATCGCACAAACGCCAACGCCGCCTCAACCGCAATCAAAACAATAATAACTACGGTCAGCAACTCTTCATGAATAGTATCAAGACGATCTTGATACACCGAATAGAGATCACTAATAATTGCAAGCTTACGACCGATTGAATCACGCCATCCTCTAATCGAAAGCTTTTCAACCAGCATTGCATACAAGCGGGAATAATATTCATCACCCGCCATTTTAATACTGTTCTCAAGCCGTTCAGTTATCACCGAAATATCTACCCGCAACTTTGCCAACAGCGATACCGATAATTCAAGTCGTTGGCCAAGCAAGGGGACATAGGCTAACCACGGTACATGATACGACTTTTGGGCATAGAAAAAATTAAGCTTCTGATCAAGCAATCGATCAAAATATTGCAACTCAAGTTTCTGAATATTTGCTGATTCAAAAAATTCAAGCGGCTCAAAATATTCGTCATCGTAAATAAACGATCCCGAGCTATCGACGATGATCAAGTCCTGACCATAGTAACCAATGCTTGATGCCAAAATCTCATC
>JAHFBS010000019.1:4140-8032 GCA_023249895.1 bacterium
GCAGCAATGATGCAATTCTGCCACCATACGTTTCTTTAAATTCTTCCGGCGTCATTTTTTCTTTAAGCGGATAGGCTTGCAGCGCAAAATAAGAATTTTTCAAGCTATAAAAGCGAGGCTTTTTGATGGCCGGATATATTTTTTTGAACGTTTCGCGTGCATCAATTTCACTTCGCTCATCAAAGCTCTTTTTGATATCGATAATCTTAAGCTTAAGATCTTCAAAAGAATCTTCGTACGGAATGCGATAACAAAATGATAACACGCCGAAGTGGTGGACTTTGCTTGAAATACAACTCGATTCCAAAACCCCTGTTGTTGGTTCTTTGTCCGCTGCATCCGACATGCGAAATGCAAGGGGGATGTGATAATTTTTAAAATAAGCAGAGAGCGGTATCACGCACGTACTTACCAATCCTTTTTGTTTGATCATTTCAAGATCGATATCATCACCTACGTCAAAGGCGTAAAACAAAAGTATGTTGCCCTTGAAGGTGGTTTTTGAAGGAGATAGTCCTTGTTCGATTTCCATAAAATGCCTTTCAGTGATGGCCTATAGCTTAGCACAGTGCGCAGGGGCAGAAGTAAACAATTTCGTAATATCGTATGCACAACACCCAGCAGCACGTCCTGCTTGTACGTCACGTTCTTCATTTCCAAACATCACCGACTGAGATAAATCAAGATTATAATCGTACGCCGCTTGCATAATCAGCCCCGGCTTGGGCTTACGACACGCACAATCACAACGATACTTTTCTACCGTCGCTTGAGTAGGATGATGAGGACAAAAATAGAAGTGGGCAAACATCAAGCCATGGACCGCACATAATGCTGCAATATGGGCATGAACCGCATGAACACAGGCTTCATCATACAAACCACGCGCAACGCCCGATTGATTGGTAACCACAAAAAGCAAATACCCTTTGTCGCGATACTCCTGCGCAATACGCACCGCACCGGGCAAAAGCTGGACGTCCTGACAGCGTGATAGATACGGAACATCTTTGATGAGTGTTCCATCACGATCAAAAAATGCGGCTTTACGCTTCATTAACGAGTTCATCTTTTTCACCATTGTCTGTAACTACATCAGCCGGATGCTCATCGACAGTCTGCACGGTTGCAGGCGCAGGCTGCTCAGTGGGCGTCGCCGGGGCATCTGCTGCGTGCACATCTTGCGTTATGGGCGGTGTTACAACCTGTGCATGTTCCACGGTTGCCACTACGTGCGCTGCTTGGGCCATCGCCTCATCACGTGAAGAGCTTTCTTCAGTGGCATGCGCACTTTCCTGAACAATGGGATGCTCAAGCTCACGCATCAGTGTG
This sequence comes from bacterium, assembly GCA_023249895.1. Classification (GTDB taxonomy): domain Bacteria; phylum Babelota; class Babeliae; order Babelales; family RVW-14; genus UASB124. The sequence continues at coordinate 5,473 of JAHFBS010000019.1, forward strand.
CGATATCCACGCAGAAATTTTTCCGCTAAATGTACGGCAAAATGTGATGATCCAATATTTTCAAGCAGCACGAGCATAACTAAGGGTTTTTGACCTTGGTACGAGAAATATCCTACCAGCCATCCGTGCTCCAAGAGATATTTATGCGCTTTTTCACGTTCAAGACTGCAGGTTTGAGCGGTACCCGTCTTGGCACATACTTCAAACGCACTAATATGCCCCAGGCGTTGTCCGGTACCACTGCGTACCACTTCTTTCATAGCATTACGCAAGAACGTAAGGGTTTGCGGCGAAATATCGAGCGGCTCTTTGACCACTACTTCATTTTCCAGAAGTCGCGGCGCTACCAGATAACCGGTACAGATGGCACCCACCATACGCGCAACTTGCAACGGCGTCACCATCAAATACCCCTGCCCAATACTTACCGACAGCGTCTCACCACGCCACCAGCGTTCACCTTTGACTCGTTTTTTCCATTGGGTAGTTGGCACAAGTCCTTCGCGTTCAGGAAGCAAAAAGCCCGTTTTACGCCCCAACCCAAAGCGGCTTGCATACTGTGCAACACAATCCACCGTCAGTTTACGCGCCATGCGAAAGCAAGGAACGTTGCATGAGACTTCCAGCGCTTGTTGCGGAGTCAAAACCCCATGCCCCGTGTGACGCATACAAAAGTATTTACGACCGCAAAAATCAACGTATCCATTGCAGCAAACCGCGGCATTCTGATCAACGACCCCTTCCTCAAGTCCCGCTGCCCAGGTCACCAACTTGAACGTCGATGCCGGTGGGTATAAACCGCAGGAAGCTCGATTAAGCAAAGGATTATTGGCGGTTAATTTATCCCAGGTAGCCTCATTAAGTGGCCCTAGAAAGACATTAGGATCAAAGCGCGGACAGGACACCAGCGCTCGAATTGCCCCATCGGCCGGATCCATAAGAATAAATGCGCCTGAATTATCATCTTCAAAAAGTGTTTCAGCAAGCTTTTGTAGCTTAAAGTCGACGGTTAAGGTGATATCGGCGCCTGCTTTTGCCTCTTTATAGACCTGCTGTGCCAATAATTTGCCGGTTGAATTAATAACCCTCAAAACACGTCCCTCAGCCCCCTGCAAAAGCGCATCAAGCTTGAGTTCAATGCCCGATTGCCCGCTCTGTTCACCCCGGTTCAAATAACCTAGAACATGACAGGCGGTTTCATTATGAGGATACATTCGTTGGAAACGGTTTGAGATAACTAAACAACGCGCATCGGCACATAATTCACTGATTTGGCACAATTGCTGAAAACTAATGTCACTTTTGAGCAATAAGCGACGGGCATAACGGGTTGCACTTGCAAGGGAGACGGGCCAATGATCTTGAGAAAAATCAATCCCAATTACAGCCCCTACTTTGCGGGCTATATCCTGCTCTTCAGGCGACAGAGACTGATTGCCACTTCCATACCAAAAAACATCAAAAACAGGCCTATTTGCGGCCAAAAGCTCATGATGCGTATCGTACACATCCCCTCGGAGTGGTGGGATAATTTCTATTCGTAAGAAATTCTTAGTGCCAAGCTCATGAAGAGCCCCTCCATTGTTGATTTGGAGCGAAAAAAGGCGAATTGCTAAGATTCCAACACCGATACAAAAGCTATACAGGATGTAACGTATCTTTGATGCGCGTGTCGCAAAAACTATGTTTTTTATCATTATCGTAAGATCGTTGTTTCAGGGAGTAATCATTGCTTACCCACAGTGCCCCAAAATGTATCACGCCTGAATGATAAAGGCCAGAAATCGCCACTTTTACCCCATTTGCGAAGAGCACCAAGAGCTGTTAAGGTGGATAACATCATGTCCCGTGGGGGGACCGAACGTTAACCAATTTTTGTTAATTACGTATTATTTTTTTAGGGGGTTATTTATTATGAAGAAACTTATTATAGGTATAGGTTTTGCTGCGTTCATGGCAGTTACTGGCCTTCAGGCTGGAAATTTTTTTAATGAGTTGCAAGCCATTGAAAATTGGTTGGAAAAAGACTCTGCTAGGGAAATTAGCAAGCAACCCAATGGCAGTGATGTGTTTACAAAAGTAGGTAAACTTGCAGCACTTAAAAATGGCGTAGAAGTTCTTAAGCACTATCCACGTATCAATGCTCAATTTCAAGCTTATCAAGAAACACTTAAAACAAAGGCAGCGGTAACAACGTGTGCTCAAGCACTCGCCAAACTGCCAGCTCCAGCACGCACATCATGCACAGCTCACTTTAAAGGCGCTGTAGCAAATTTTATCAGAACGCATCAAACAGGCATTAATCGAACTATTATGATCGCGCTTCTTGCCGGAAGTATATATTGGGTCTACACAACTCATCCAGAACTACTTGATACAGTAAAAGATCATCTGCGCGCAGCAGGCAACTTTTTTACGCAAACAATTCCATCATATGCATCTTCAGCTTTGAACACTACCAAGAGCTTCTTTTCTGGACTATTTAACAAAGAACCATTAGCTCCACATTACCTTAACAGCACCGCTGTAGACAATACAATCTGCCAGTTCAACGAAATAA
>JAHFBS010000019.1:8042-10505 GCA_023249895.1 bacterium
AACCTTTAACGCGTCAGCACGAGAAGCAGCAGCTCAAGCCGCTCAAGCAGCACGAGAAGCAGCCGTTAAAGCAGCACAAGAAGCAGTAGCTCAAGCAAGATCATATGTATCGGGAAATCACACTGTTCTAATTAATGCAAATGAAGTACTTAAGAACACTCCAAGTCTTTCAACCTCAAACTGGTTGACCAGACGTTGGAACGGAGATGCAATACAAAAAGCTTATCTAGTTGCTAAAGAGTCTGTCTTGAAAGCAGACAAGAACCTTTTTGAAGCATTTAAACACTTGAACCTTACCCAAAATGCATTGGATTCGCTGGAAAACAATTAAAGGTATTGCGTCTCGTTTTACGCGTGACAAAACTCCATACATAGTAGCTCCAAATAAATAATACAACACGGCAAACAAGAATGAGGCGCCGATTCGTCGGCGCCTCGTAAAAATAAAAAAATATCCGTCCTCTGGGGGGACGACATTACGACAACACCACTTTTTTTAGGGGATCTCTTTTATGAAGAAACTTCTTCTCGCCGCATGTTTTACGGCTCTTACCGTTGTAACAGGCTTATCATCAGGATCTAATAATCCCGCTGGAATTATTCAAGACCCAACAGTAATCGCTGCAGAGTTTGGAAAATACATTCCGGTGTATAAAGAAATAAAAGCTCAATTACTTTCAAGCGGACTTTCAGAAGAAAAAGCTGAAAATGCAACTCGTGAGATTTTATTTCGCCAACATCCAGAATTTCGCGGACTACTTGATCAGGTAAAAGGCATTCTTGGACAAACACCACGTAGTGGCTTATTTGCCCGTTGCTGCAAAGGAGCCTGGAACTTTTTAAAACAACATAAAGGGCTTATCGCTACGACCACAGCGCTTGTTGGACTTTATTACCTTGCATGTTTCATTAACGAACATCACAGCGATGCTACGGGTAAACTAGCCGACGAGGTTCTTTCACACGGTGTAGGGTCATTAAATTGGATGGAGCCGAAACCATGTACGTTGGACCAACAACCCGCAGATGCAACAGCAATAGTAGAACCGGTGATGCCAACACAAAACGTTAAAGCCATTGGGCTTGCAGCCATAAAACAAACATTAAAATACACCGATCTAGCAAGTACATTCGCTACAGAACTATGGAAAACGACTTCAGGATTAGCACAACAAACCAAAGCTTACGATTGGGCTGCAAACACCGCCGCGCCAGCAGTCAAAGCATATGCAACAACAGCGTATGAAACAACGCAACCTTATTTCAGAACTGGATGTAGCTATATTGCAGCAGGACTTAATAAAATTGCTGATTACATATATAGAGAACCATCAGTAATTGAGAACATCGCTTCCATGGCACATAGAACTTGGTACTAAACAATAATAAAATAATCGATTAGTACTCAAAGAAGGGCGGCGTTAATAGCGCCGCCCTTCTTCTTTTATTCTCTTGCCACCACTCCACCAAAACCCTCTACCCGTCATAATTTTTTGGTCGATAACAATATGCTCCAACAGCTTTTGATTTTTCATAAAACGCTCGAAAAGAAGATGACGACGGACAACAGGCCTCCGCCACAAAATCGTAGGAACCTGCCATACGTAGCCACAAAGGGCGTAGTATGGTGTGCCCGGCAGGATTTCCTCCTACGCTGAACCTAGCTACGGAGGACAGGCGAACCTATTTCTACAAAAAATGTTTTTGAGCTAAAGCTTTTCCTGATCCTGTTTTTAAATATTTCTCAAAAGCAATCGCTTTATTTTCTTCAAAAAAGGCAACATAACCATGCACCACCCAGGGCTTATATTTGTCGGTATAGCTAGATTTTCCAGCGTTATGTTGTTCTAGCCTACAGTCGATATTTTGCGTATATCCAACGTATATTTTCTCAGGGAAGTTAAGCGATTTCAGAATATAGACGTAATACATAAAAAGCCTCAAAAGAAGAGTGCCTGCACTTCCGCCTACGCTGTATTAGCTACGTCGGACAAGCCTACGCTACAAAACCTTAAGAGTGCCTCCACTCCGTAGCTACAAGCCCGTAGGGCGCAGAGCGTAGGAGTGTGCCCGGCGGGATTCGAACCTGCGACCTACGGATTAGAAATCCGTTGCTCTATCCAACTGAGCTACGGGCACGTAAATGTATGGAGAAAAAAGTGGTCGGGGCGGCAGGACTCGAACCTGCGACCCCTCGCTCCCAAAGCGAGTGCGCTACCAACTGCGCTACACCCCGACGAAGAATTGCGAATATGTTTGAAGGCGCGGCTGAATAATCTGGGGTGAGCGACGGGACTCGAACCCGCGACATTCAGAACCACAATCTGACGCTCTACCATCTGAGCTACGCCCACCGTCTTCACGTTCATTTCATTCTTTCAGCGCCAAGACCTTTTATACGGGTAGTATAGGGTCTTTTAGACAAAAATCAAAACAATTTACTTACTTTTTTCCATATCAATT
>JAHFBS010000134.1 GCA_023249895.1 bacterium
ATTGTTCGATAAATTCATGCGCATGGGCAAGCTTGCAGGCGTTAATGATTTCTTCCTGCGTTGCGTGTGGACGTGCATAAGCGACATTGCGCGCAACAGTATCGTTAAATAAAAATGTTCGTTGTCCCACATAGCCGATGTGATTGCGTAGGCTGGCAAGTGAGATTTCTGCGATATCAATATCATCGATAAAAACGGTGCTTGATGGTGGCGTGATAAAGCCAAGCAAAAGATCGCATAACGTGCTTTTGCCCGCGCCAGATTGGCCGATGATGCCAATTGATTCGCCTTTGTTGATGGTAAAATTCATACGCGAAAATACCGGTGTGCGTTCGTTATAGCTAAATGAGGCGTTTTTAAATTCAATTGATGTTGTAAAACGGGGCAATTCGTGCGTGCGCTTTTGTGATGCCGGATGGACGGTATCAAGAACGGTAAATATGCGTTCTGCCGCCGCAAGTCCATACTGAACTTCAGAATACACATTGATTATTTTTTTGAGTGGCTGATAGGCCAATATTACCGCAGCAACAAATGCGGTGAGCTGTCCTGCGGTGATAGTACCATCAAGCACCTGATGTGCCGCAATGTAAAAAATAAAGCTACATCCGGTGACCGCAATTGCTTCGACAAGCGCAGGAAGAATTGCTTCTATATGGACGTTGCGCATGACTGCGCCAAAACAGCGATCGAGAAGATTTTTAAAACGCGACTGTTCAACTGATTCAGCATTAAACGCCTTAATTTCTCTGATGCCGACAAATGTTTCTTGAAGCATTGAGCTGATGTGTCCCAGTTGTGATTGAATGGCGATGGAAGCATTTTTACGTGCACGTCCAAGCTTCATGATGGTGTATCCCATCAGTGGGCTGATAATGAGCATCGAAAGCCCCAGCGTGGTATTTTGATAAATAGCAAAGCCTATAAGTCCGCTTGCTTCAAAAAAGCTGCGAACGCCATCGCGAATAGCTGCTCCTGCAGCCTGCTGTATCATTTGCACATCATTAAGAAAATGCGACATAAGGTGCCCCGTGCCGCGCGTTTGATAAAAAGCGGGTGGGAAATGGATAATTTTGGAAAAAAGATCATTACGAATATCAATAGTGACTTTGTTATTGACCCATTGCATGGAATAGCTTGAAAGGTACATAAAAAGTCCCTTGAGAAAAAACACTGCAATGAAGATGAGCAAGAATGGGACTATAAGGTGGCTATAGCGTTTGATAAATATATCATCGACGGTGTGTTTGAGGACATAGGTAGGAAGCATAGAGACGGCGCCAAAAAGTGATGCCGTAATGAGGGAGAAAATAAGCATTTTCCAATATGGCTTGGTGTATCCCAATACGCGGATGAGGGGTTTTTGAGAATTATGTGATGATTTCATCTTGTACCTTAAAAATGGCGTAGATTGCTGTGTTTTTATAGAATTGTCACTATAGCAAAAGAAGTATGTTCAACCAACGAAAAACTACAAATACGGGCCAAAAATCTATTTTGTGGCCGGGCGATTTTGCTAAACTGACAAAAGTAGTATGGTTATGTGATATTTTGGTTTGAAATTAAGTGATACTATATCCGTTCGCCCTGAGTATCCGACGTAGCCTTGCGTAGTCGGATGTATCGAAGGGTGAACTCAAAAATTTGTTTTTTATGATGTTCATGGTTCGATACGTTTTGCTCGCGCATTATGCTCGCAAAACACTCACCACGAACGGGATTTAAGCATTTGTTGGTTTTTAGAGTTAGCGATTGGTGTTCCATGGCAACGGTTGGCGTTATTGATTCAGGTGTTGGAGGCTTAGGTATCTTTAAGCTCTTAGTTGAGCAGATGCACAACCACAGCCTTATTTATTGCGCCGATAACAAAAATATGCCATTCGGGGATAAAAATAGTGATGAGTTGCAGCGTATTGCTGAAAAGTTAGTTTCTTTTTTAATTGAACAACATAAGGTTTCTTTGGTTGTTGTCGCGTGCAACACCCTTTCGGTCTCAGCGCTCGATTTTTTGCGTAAGCGATTTACGATTCCCTTTGTTGGGGTGGTTCCGGTAGTTAAACCGGCTTGCGAACAATCAAAGGTAAAAAAAATCGCCATTCTTGCAACTCCCATGACGGCTACAAGTGCGTATCAAAAAGAACTTATTGCAAAATACGCTGAAGGCGCCCACGTTCTAAACATAGCCTGTCCTGATTTAGCCCGACTTATTGAAGAAGGCCGTGGTGATGAACCAATAGTTCTTGAAAAACTGGCTGAATACCTTAAGCCGGTGCTTGATAATAACGTTGATGTTGTCGGCCTTGCCTGCACCCATTATCCTTTTATTCGTCATCATATTGCGGGATTGCTTCCTTCATCGGTTACCATACTTGATTCAAATGAAGCGGTTGCCCGGCGTGCAATGACGCTTGTACAAGAAAGTATACCTTCTCAATCGCCTTCTATTCATGTCTACGCGACGCGTGATCCTGAAAATTTCAAACAGGTTGCACAAAGGCTTGTGGGCGCTCATATTGTCAATGATGTTGTGCTGGCAGCCTTCTAAAACGCACTATTACTACCGATCTCTAGATTTTTTTGGCGCACCTACGTAACACTAGTGGTTGTTGGTTATCTTTTCTTTGGGGGAATGAGCCATGAACCTACCATCGATTACGAAGTTATGTATCATCGGAACATTGCTGTATGGTCCAATATTATACGGTGCCTTTGGGCATTCTAGTGTGAATCAAGAATTTCAAAAGCTTCTTGAAGAGGATGAGAAGAACGATTCAAACGGTCGTGTCATTATCATCAATGGGCCCTCAAGCTCTGGCAAAACGCTTATTTGCAGAG
>JAHFBS010000135.1 GCA_023249895.1 bacterium
TTTGGTAATTCAAACAAGCTACCGATTCTTACGCTTGCAGCAGGACCATCCGTTGAAAGAACTGATGGCATTCAACAGGGGCAACTCTATGCACTTGATAGCTTTCATGGTCTCTGGAGCATGCAGGAAGTTTCACTAGCACAACCTTTTGGCGGCAATAGCAGCGATAAATGGGAACACACTCATAATCCATCACTTTCAGGTATCGCCGTAGGCAAAAATCAATTAATCGGGTTTATGTATAGAAAAGAGAAGGCTCTTTCATTCATTTGGGAAAAGCAGAACCTGGCTACAAAAGGTGTTTTTGATAAAAATTGGGCTGTCGACACCAATGCTGATGCTAATTTTGTCGCTCTTAGCCCAGATCTACCTGCAACTGCTTTTCACGTTGGCTATCGCTATCGCTTTTTGGTATGGGAACGTGGGTACAACAAGCCTTTTTATGCGCAACTCGGTAAAACAGGATGGATCGAGATTGATCAGAAATTTAAAAAAATTTATGCCGGAGCTGAAGGAAGCTGCATCGGTATTGATAAAGACGGAAGAATGTACGCCAACCAGCAAATCTTTGGCCCTCAATCTGCATGGGTTGAACTGGTTCCGCCCCAACTAACAAGCATTACCACTATCGAAAATGCAAACGACGCCGATCAATGGACCTTAACCTCTGGACAAGAAAAGCTGGCTTTCGGCCTTACGACTAATAATGCCGGCGAAATTATTAATGAAATCATGATGAGTGCTCTACTTACCTGTCAACATAAAAATGATCTAACCAAGCGCGTAGTCAATAATGTGTTATGGCGCAGGACAGGTATTACCACCAAAAATCGGTTTGGATTAGGATGGGAGCTTGTATCACTCAATTCAGAAACCGAAGCGCCTGGTCTTATAACCGCTCTTACTATTGGTTCTTTTGATCAAACTAAAGAAGTTGAAAAGGCTCAACGCGAAGCAGCTGAAGCACAAGCAGCTGCCCAAAAACTTGAGAACGACAAAAAGATCGCAGCACAAACAGCTACAGCAAAGAAAGCAAAAATAGAGAAAGATAAGAAAGACAAAGATCAAAAAGCGGCAGCCAAAGCAGCGGCACTCAAGAAAGCCAAAAATTCCAGCAGATTTAAGCCAGCCCAATCAAAAACAACAAATCCGTAAAAAACATTACCCCCTTGGCAATCGAGCCTTGGGGTTTTTTTTCGCTTCGCCCGTTCATAACCCTCTATTTTTTGCACCTATCCTGCTGCCAGATTGATCTTTTGCAAAATATCACGCATTATTTTGCTATTCAGAATTTGTCTTAACGCACATTACCCACGGGGTTTAATTATGAAGCTATCGCTTGCGTGGATTTTTGATCACATAGATGCCGATTGGAAGCAACAAGATGTTGATCAGCTGGTGGCATTGTTTAACAAAAGAACAGCTGAAGTTGAAGATTTTTATCGTCTTGCTTTTGATCTTTCCCGATTTTTTATCGGACAACTTACAACGACATCTTCGCAAAGCGTAATTTTAAAAATCCCCGAACTTGGTAAAGAGATTGAACTTCCTCTTCGGACCAAAACGGTCGACATGATACCGGTAACAATCAAGCAACCGTGCTTTATGGTAGTCAGAGAAGCCGAACATTCTTATCGCTGGGCAACACTGACTGACTTTGGTGTTGAAAAAGACGGGCTTGTTCCTGCACTTGATGTTGCCATACCAGACATCAACGGTGCTTGGCGAGAAAAATTTGAAGATACCGATGTCATTCTTGAAATTGACAATAAATCAATTACCAATCGCCCTGATATGTGGGGACATCGAGGTTTTGCTCGCGAAATTGCAGCATTTTTGCAACTGCAGCTCAAACCAGAAAGTCAGTTTTTACAACACGTACCGGTCCAAGCCTTTGCACATACTTCTCAGGCTACAACAACGACCCCATTTACCTTAACTAATCATGCTCCACACGCGTGCATGCGATTTGAAGGGCTTTATCTTCCCAAGGTAGATAATCAAGCAAGTAATCTTTTGCTTGCCAGCAGATTAATGAAAGTTGGCAGCCGCCCAATCAATGCGCTTGTTGATGCTGTCAATTACTGCATGCTCGATTGGTCGCTACCTATGCACGCCTATGACGCAGCAACAATTGCCCAAAAATCAATCATCATTCGCATGGCGCAGGATCAAGAACAACTTCCGCTCCTTGATGGAGAAACACTCACGCTTACCAACCAAGACCTTGTTATTGCTGACCCAGAAAAGCCTCTGTGCCTGGCCGGTGTTATGGGCGGAGCTCAGAGCGGACTGACGACAACAACGACAGCTGCCTTTATTGAGGCTGCCTCTTTTGATCCCGGCACCATTAGACGCACTGCTCAACGATCCAAAAAACGTACTGAGGCTTCTGCTCGCTTTGAAAAAACAATGGATTCTTACCAATGCAGCAAAGCGCTCCAACGCTTGCTTAAAATATGCGCAAGCATCAACCTTAAGCTCCACCACGCTGATGACATCATTGCGGTAGGAACACTTCCACCGCCAAGCGTTATTGAAGTTACCCATGAATTTTTGGAACAACGTTCGGGCATTGCACTTACCGAAGAACAAGTCACACGACCACTCAGAAATTTTGAATTTAATGTTATCAAGAGTCACAACGCAGAACATAAAACTGTTTATCTTATTACTATCCCTTCGTTCCGTGCCACCAAAGATATTAAAATCAAAGAAGATATTCTTGAGGAAATTGTTCGCAGTTATGGTTTTGAAAATATCGTACCTCAATTACCACGTCTCACACGAACACCTTTTTACCTAACACCAACAACACGTTACA
>JAHFBS010000020.1:0-6807 GCA_023249895.1 bacterium
AACTGGGATAACATGATTCGTATACGTGGTAACCACGAGAGCGCTCAGATGTAAAAAGATCATGGATTTAGTAACGAGCTCTCACTAAAATATGGCCGACGAGAAGGCAATCAACTTCAAGCACATTGCAACAGCTTTTTTGGTCTGTTGCCCAACGTTCTTTATGTCGGTCTTGATAATCAACATTCCTTTATTCAGTGTTGCCACGGCGGTATTGAGCCCTGTTTTAATCCCACAGCATTTCTTGAAAGTGATGCAACGTTTTGTGATCTTACCGCTACGTTTAATAACTACCAGCTTGACGATACAATCATGACCATTATTGAGCCTGATCAAACTAAACGCGCTCTCTTTAAAAATGGCTTTATTCAAGAAATGGCAACCAAGGGATTGTTGGAACCGACCCAAAACGGTTATCGTTATACAAGCGGCGTAGATTCCGGATTCCAGTGGAGTGATATGATTACACAAGCACCGTTTGGTATAAACGAATCACGCGGATGCGGCTTTGTGGCCAGCAAAGAACTCATGAGCCAGATCGGCCAAGCATGTAAGATATGCGCTTATATTCGCGGTCACCAACATAACCACGGCGTCAAGATAGGCGACATGGGCCGTGGCATAGAGGCTGAAAAAGCTCGTTGGTATAAAATGTTTAAATTGCAGCCACAACCAGGTTCAGTTGAATTTAAATTTTCTCCACCACTCGTACTCAACATTGACATGCCCTCTACACACCAAGCACTTCTCACCATCGAACAGCTTTTGGCTCAAACACCAGTTAACACACAAGACTACGTCAATGCATGGCAGAGCTTCAAAGATAACCTGCCGTATTTTAAGTTCTCAGCATTTACGCGCTGCTTGCCCATCATCACATTGACCAGCGCCTCAGAAGCATCAGCGGGCAAAGTTAACAACCCTTGGGACAGTTTTGGGTTGTGCACCATAAAGGCGCCTCTTGAAAATTCCTATTTTGCTATTTATGAAGCAGAAGCATCTGCACCACAACAAAGTTCTCGCGATCATCTAATGGAGTGGGCAGAACGGCAAAAACAATGGTCGCAGCAATTAAAGCTTTCTGCCGCCAAGCAACAAGATGACGAGAAAAAAGAACCTGCAAAATAATAAACCTCTTTGGCAACCTATTTGGGTGTAACATTTTGAAAAAAAGACGTTAGTATGCGAGATCTTTGTCATCCCCCCTCCTTCGCCAAGGCTTCGGCGGGCAGGCTGACTCCGATCGGGGATCCACGTGGTGAGCCTAGATTCCGGGTCATTGCCCGGAATGACAAAGGACAACACCCAAAATATCTGCATTAAAAAACGGTATTCAGAAGAAGTTTAATTTAAAACCTTATTGGGGGACATAATATATGAAGAAGCAATTACACAATCATCGCGCCACAAAAACACTCGGTGCCTTACTTGCACTTACCAGTATCATAAACTTTGCGACTGCACAGGCACCTGTACCAGCAAAAACGCTTCCCGAGCAACCAGTTGTCGCAAGAGCCGTCGATCAGGCGCCTACACCAATACAGGCAACGACTATTTCCACAATTGAGCAGACTGGTCCCGTTGCAACAGAGGCTGTTCCACCACCGGTACCTCAAACAGTTACTGATGCTCAAGCACCAAATCCTACACAATCAGATGAAGAATTATGCAAGGCTGATATCTCATGGCTCAACTACATTTCAAGCGTAGCACTAGTTCCACCGCTCCCCGACCACTCAGGCATTGCAACAAGGATTGATAAACCGGACTTTGATAATGTCATCAAATACACTCTCATACTCTTTAAGATCAGGACCCTTGATGATTTTTCGAATAATAATATCAAAATTAATAACCCAGACACAGGTGAAATTCCTCATGCACGTAAATTGCTCGTCAATCCAGGCGATGAAATTTATTTTGTTGGTGATATTCACGGTAGTATTGGAACGCTCGCACGTCTGATGTGGATTTGGCGCGGCATGGGACTTTTAGATGCAAATTTTAAGATTCCTAACGGCAAATATCTTGTTTTCCTCGGCGATTATGCCGATTATGGCAAAGAGGGAATCGCTGTTATTCATACGTTGATTAACCTTAAATTAAACAACTGGAATAACATGATACTGTTGCGCGGTAACCACGAGAGTGCTGCCATGTCGCTCACGAAGGGATTTTTCAACGAACTTGTCGCAAACTATGGCCTTGATAAAGGTAAAGAAATTCTTATGGCCAACGACAAAATGTCCTACAACAAGGGATTTTTCAATATTTTACCCAACGTTCTTTATATCGGCCTTGATAATCAACATCCTTTTATACAATGTTGTCACGGCGGTATTGAACCGGGGTTTAATCCTCGACCATTTCTTGAGAGTAATGCAACGTTTTGTGATCTTACCGATACGTTTAATAACTATCAGTTTGACGATACGATCATGAGCATTATTGAACCTGATTCCGTTAAACGTGATAGTTTAAAAACAAGTCTTTATCAACGCATGCAAAATCCCCAAAAGCCTGTATTAATCTCTGGCATAACAGATCCACAAAATCCTTCCCAAAAACAATATCGCTATATAACCGCAGCAAATTCTGGCTTCCAATGGAGTGATATGGTTACCAACGCTCAATTCGGTTTCAACGAATTTCGCGGTGGTGGCTTTGTGGCAAACAAAGAACTCATGAGCCAGATCGGTCAAGCGTGCAAAATATGCGCCTATATTCGCGGCCACCAACATAATTTTGGTGTTAAAATAGGCGATATGGAACGAGACCCAAATACCATAAAAGCTCACTGGGCAAATATTTTTAAAATAGATCTACAACCAAATGCGGTAGAATTTCAATTTTCTACACCACCGCTCACGTTCAACGTTTATACGCCTGCTATGTATCAAGCACTTATAAAAATTCAACAGTTTTTAGTGCAACAAAAAAACGATCTGCAAGAATTCACGCTGGCATGGGAAGAATTTAAAAGAGCCTTGCCTCGTTTTAAATTTTCAGCGTTTACTTCTTGCTTGCCTATTGTCACATTGACCAGTGCCTCAGAAGCAGGCGGCATTTTTAACCCGTGGGACAGTTTTGGGGTATGCACCATAGGATCACCTCTTGAAGAATCTGATTTTTCTATTTACGAAGTAGAAGCATCTGCACCTCAAAAAAAGAGAAAACTACTCGAGCAACAAACACCATCGCCGCAGAATCCTACTTCTCCTGCTAAAAAGAAAGAACTCGAAACAGATGATGATGAGAAAAAAGATCCTGTAGAATAATTAATCGCTTTTTATTGCAATTGTGCGTCCCCTTTCGGTATGGTCGCTCGTAATCAATCGAAAGGGGATTATGCATATCATCACTCAATTTGCCATCATCACCATACTTCTTGTATCCAGCACCGTATCTGCTGCAAAGAAAAAAGCCTTACCACTAACGCCGCTTGAGCTCACACGAGCGTCCAAAACCTATCAACGAGAACTTCAAAAAGCTCAACAAGAACAAGCACAATTTGCATGGCAAATAGGACAAACTCTTCCACTCTATCCCACTTTTTTTACCACTTCGTTTCCTCAAACACGAAACGACCTTGCATACAGAATCTGGAATGCACAGCAACGGCCGCTTCCTCTACGACTTAAAAATCTTGGGTACATCTGCTCGTTTAATGCCTTAACTCAGGTTTTATGGCGCCTTGCCCCACTTAACTTTGCCCTCATTCGCTCAAAAAAAGAAGAACGCACACCACTCATTGAAGCGTATCTTGAGAGCATCGCTACCAAAAATGCAGCTCCACGAACATCAGAAGCTTCTATGGATGTTAAAAATCTCATTGATATTTTAAATGCGATATATCAAAAAAAAATCGGCGACGAAACCAAACAACTTGCTGATCCCTTTGAGATCTGGCAACTGTTTACGGAGCAATGCCCCGGTAATGTTCAAGAGCTTTTTAATATTGCGACGCAGGAAAGCGTTTACTGTCCAACCCCACAGCATGAGAAAAATATTCACATAATCCCCTACCCCTATGTCAGCATTCCAGTCGTCAGCCAACAACCTAATAATCTTCAAGACATGCTCAATGATGCTCTTAATAAAGGAATAACTGAACAAGTAGGAATACAGTGCACCGCTGTCGCTGGCAACAAGAAATTATGCGGTCTTCAAAAATACAAGACATCAAAAGTTTATGATTACCCGCCAACAATTTTGGTCATTCACACCGGCCGCAGCACCGGGGCAAAACAAGACAACAAAACGCCACTCTTGCAAGATCCGATAGTCTTCCCCCTGCAGGGCCTCACCTTTGGTAATCAACGCTATGATCTCTTTGGGGTTGTGTTTCATAGTGGAGAAAATGCAGAAGACGGTCACTACTATTCGTGGATACGGCAACAGAACTCATGGTATTACTGCAGTGATGAAGCTATTCAAAAAATTGATAACCCAGCAGGAATTCAGTCACACAAAGAAACTTTTGTTTTCTTTTATCTGCGCAAGAAAGACGATAACACCCCTTAACTTTGTATCACTTGCAAGAGCAATGCTCTTTTTTGTATGGTCCGTAGTAATACACTTCTAGGTTCTGTTGCTTTTTTATGTCATCCCCGCCACCGAGCGGGGATCCAGTAGTAAAAAAGGGGAATTCGATGCGAAGAATAAACGTTTCTCGTTCACTTTATAAATTCATCACCTGCATTCTTATGTGTTGCTGCTGGCACTCCACCGTTCAACCAGGAGCGGTACGCGGGGGAAAAGAATTTGAAAAAAAACAACGGGAAAAGATACGCGCGTACAACGATCTTGAAAAGGCGCTCGCCGATTTCGTAAAACCACTCGAAGATGTCGAAAATGCGGCACTAGGAAATCCCGTAAGTGTTAAAACAGCTGTCGCCGTGCAAGAAGCACAAGCATCCTGGCAGAAGGTCGAACAGGCGATACAAAAGCTCGCAAGCCTCGGCCTTGCTACAACACATGATCAAGATCGGCGCATAGCCAATCTTAAAGGTCGCTTAGATCGTCTTGTGGCTTATGTCCAAAGGGAACAACAAAAAGAACGGAAAACGCCTCAGCAACGCCAACGCGCAGCATCAGCACCAGCGGTACTAGCAACACCAGTCGCAGTGGCAGAAGCGAAACAAGAAGAAAATCCCGCCATAAGAACAGTTAAAACAGGACTCGCAGACCTATCCAACATTGATAGGGAACAAAAATTATATGTAGAAAAATGGATCGAGCTTGGGTGGGATAAAAAAGGGCCAAAAGATTTCAAAATACAATATGCAACACGACAAAGACTACTTAATCAACAAAAAGATAGTTTACTAAAAATAAAAAGAGAGTTGCTTGATTTAGAACAATTTAGCGCGAATGAAAAAAACTGGGCTGACAAATTTCACGAAAATAAGAGGTTGCTTTGTTTTAATGAAATTGATCATGAAATTCTCAATGTCACAAAAGAAATCGATGCGCTTAAAAGCTCATTCAAGCCAAGCAAAGGACAAAAAGCAAAAGAAATTAGAGAGAAAATCGAGTTACTCAAACTGAACGCCAAAGACTCATCCGTTGCGCTACAAGCTCTCGAGCAAAAAGAACAAGCACTCAACCAAATAGTAAAGACTCCAAAAAAATCGACGCTTCGACGCCCGCAACAAGTAGTAACAACTTTTACTCAACAATCAGAAGATGATGATCGAGCGAAAAATTTTGCCTCAAATATTTTTACTGTTCAGCGACCTGAAAAAAAACAACAGCTTATCGAATCCTTCATTACCAATGTACGCAAACTAGCACCGGAGCGCCAAGAAGCCATTCTTAAAACAGTTCAAAAAATAAATTTTGAACTAGCTCTTACGCTTGAAGACGCTTTGAAACAAACCACAACCGATGTTATATGGGAATTAAATAAAATTAATAGAGACCAACTCAAATATGCTGAAGCAAAAGCCCAAGCCGAAGCAAAACTATTGCTTGAAGCAATTCAAAAACAGGCACCAACAATAGAAGCACTTGCCGAAAATATCGAAAACTCAAACTCGCAAAAAAATATCCAAGGCCTTTATACCATCATGCTTGATCTACAAAAAACAATGCTTACAAACAAAGCCAGGCTTGATGCGCTTGCACGACAATGGAGAACGCCAGAGATCAATAATGCGCGTGATCAAGTTGTTGAAGTCTTGGGAAAAAGCTCACAATTAATCACTGAAGCACGTTTAAAAGTTGAACGTTTACAAAAATAAGCAAAGGGAAGTAAATGAATTTTTTTCGCATATTCCGTCATCTCATCACCTGCACTCTTATCTGTTGCTGCTGGCACTCCACCGTTCAACCAGGAGCAGTACGCGGCGGGAGAGAGTTTGAAAAAAAACAGCGGGAAAAAATACGCGCGTATAACGATCTTGAAAATGCACTTGCCGCTTTTGTAAAACTACTCGAAAATGCGGAAAATACAGCGCTAAAAAATCCCGTAAGCGAAGAGGCAGGGACTGCTGTGCAAGAAGCACAAGCATCCTGGCAGAAGGTCAAAAAGGCGCAACAAAAACTCGCAGGCATCGGCCTTGCTACAACACATGATCAAGATCGGCGCATAGCCAATCTTAAAGGTCGCTTAGATCGTCTTGTGGCTTATGTCCAAAGGGAACAACAGAAGGCTGTACGCAAACCATCAGTCAGCAGAAAAAGCAGCGTAGTTAAAAAAACTGAAGATGTAGCAGCTCAAGCAGCAGTAAAAGAAGTACAACAAGCGCTTGATGAGTTAGAAGAACAAATCAAAAAAATAGAAAATGCTGTAGAAAAATTGCC
>JAHFBS010000020.1:6817-9976 GCA_023249895.1 bacterium
GGCTCTTAAGGCTCTTGAAAGCTTCCCCCAAATTGCCCGTGAACAATATCAAACGCGATTCGATAAGCTTGTAGAACGAGGTGCAAAGATTTCTGAAGAGCTTGGAAAATTAAATCTCAAAAAAGAGCAAGAACAAGAAGCGCCACAAGCAGTACGCCCACGCGGTCGAACACTTTCAGAAGACTTACAAAAAAACCCATTCGAAGCCTACCGTCGAGGTGCAATGCTTCCTGCACGGTTAACAGGAGGACGGGTAACATTCGAAGAAGAAGCTGTCTCTGGCCCAGAAACAACCGCTCCAGTACCTGCACGGCAAGCAGCGGCATCAACTGCTTCATCACGTAGCTCTTTTGAAGAAGATGTAGAGGATGAAGAAGGGAAAGAACAACAGCAACAAAGACCACCTACTCCAAAAAAAGAACCACCTGCAGCGCCAAGAATAACCTTGACCAAACAACAGGCTCAAGAGCGTGCTGAGCTTGAAAAGCAACTCTCAGACGAACTCGCTAAATTCATTGATTCTCTGTTCAAAACTTATGATCCAGCCAGAAAAGACTATGAAAGCAAAACTGCAAAGATTCCCGTCATTCCAATTGCAAATTACCAAAAATCCCTCACCGCACTTGATGACCTCGATGCTCAACTTTACGGCGTTTATCTGGTCATACAGGATATTCTTGATGAACTTCAAAAACCACTTTTGAATGAACCTAAGCGGGGTAAACTACAAGGCAACCTTGTTACACAAATACAGAAGCTGCAAAAAGAAAATGAGTGGCTTATTAACCAACGCTTGGCTTTAATCAAAAACCTTAGCGATCATCTTGCAACTAACAGCGGAGACAAATGGAGCGAGGACGCAGCAGAATCACTTCTTAAGTTTGCTAAACAAAAAATTGATGATGGGAAGAATGTAGTTGCACGTTACGCAGCATTACAACCCTATTCAGAAAAGCAAGCAGTGTTCAGCGCGCCATCATGGCTCACCGAAGAGCAACGCGAAACGCTCTCTGCAGAATTAAAAAATGCTACAGAAGCATTTAACAAAGCGAAACCTAACATGCTTGGGCGCGGATTACGTACCGTTGCATCTAAACTCCAGGGCGAACAAGAAATACCAATTCAACAAGCACAAAGTGAAAAAGAATTAATGGATGATGCGCGAGGTTATGCGGAAAAAATTAAAACTCAATACAAATGGGAAGACATCCGAGAAACATCAGGAAATTTAGCAATAAAAGCTGGTCCTACATATCAAGCAGAGCTGAAACAAGAACGTACAACTGCTTTACAGAAAATTGATGAAATACTCCGTACGCGATTTGCAAACCAAGATACTTTTGAAACCCAACGCATCAAAACACTTGCAAGTGACGATCAAGAGCTTGTCGCAAAGGAATTTTTACATGTGCAAACAGAATTTGAGATCATAGATGGTTTACAAAAAAAATTGAGCCCTATTGATCTTGGTAAGCGTCGAGAACAGTACCAAGCTATTTCAGATTATGCACACGCCTTAAAAGCACGACGTGAAGAACTCAGAAAGCCTAAAGAAGAAGAAGAAAGTGAAGGAGAAGAGGACGATCCTTATTTAATCAAAGAAGGCAACCAGCCCCAACCCCCACTCGCACGAAAGCCATCAACAGCAAAAGAATCTGGGCCTCAGAAAACTCAGCCAGTAAAAGCGCCAGAATTCCAAAAAATTGTGCAACCACAGCCCAAAGAACCTGCTGAAGTTGTAGCCGCAAAAAAAGAGCTCGAACAATTGGCAGCCGCAATTGAAAATAGTAAAAACCAAGTAATCGAAGGAATAATAAATTTCCCAGAAAGCTTCGATGCTAAAAAAATCCAAGAATATAAATCAACCTTAGACAAAGCGATTGCTGATTCAACAAAAGATTGGGCAAAAATACAAGGACTAGTTGAGAACAACCAAGAACTTCAAGAACCAGAAGAAAGTGAAGCGGATAAGGGCCCTCAATTTACCATGAATAAATTTCTTGTTTTGCAACGTCAAGCAGAACAGGATACTGATTTTATTGCAAACTTAAATTTTCACTTAAATCCTGCTGCATCAGCTATAATTCCTGCAGAGAAACGAATGATACGGCTTCGCTCTGTTTTTAAAAACTTGAATGAAAAAATTGGCAACATAAGAGAAAAAGCAGCTAGCATTAAACAACCTTCACAGGCAATGGGCACATATCAAGCAGCCAGAGAACAGCTAAAATCTATAAAAAGTGTCATCACAAAAAATAAAATGTACATCCCAGAAAAGCTTCTTACTGATTTCTACCGCCAAGCACAGTATGAAATAAGCAAAATAGAAAAACTAATAGTCGCTAAAGCACCCGAAGAAAAAGAAGCGTTAGAGGGGGTAGATTACTCTCTCAAGATTCCGGAAAAGAACCCTAGCAAAGAACTCAACCAAAAATTCGATCAGCTCGTACAAGAACTCAAAAAATTTAAAACCTCAGGCCGTCATGAGAAAATACAAACTTTTTTACAAGAGCTTAAGAATCAAAGAGATGAACTTCTTCTGCTTATTGGACCGCTTACACATAACACAGATCCAAGCACAAAAGAAATTGGCTGGGATTTGTGGCTTGAGATAGATCTCACTGATCGCATAGGTACATGGGAAGATTGGGACAAAGAAATAAAAAATCTCTCTCAAAAAATAACAACGCTTAAGGCGGAAATTACACAATCAAGCAGCACAGGAGCTAACACGAAAAACAAAGAAAATAAACTCAAGGCAATGGAGACAGAGAAACTCGAAGCAATCAAGCAAAGAGATCGCTTAATGCTAGAACCTGGAATTGGTAGTTTTCTTCAAACACTAAGTCAATTAAAAGAAGACAAAGATATCACCGAAGCACAAAAACAATATTTTGTATCTCTAATGAATAAATTCATAAGGTCGAGGCCAAAATCCAACCCCGAATCTCAACCTAAACTTCAAGCCCCGCAAAAAGACCAAGGCGACACATTGCCCTTAAAAGAGTCTCAAGCTTTATCAACAGATCAGGAAAAAGCATTAAAAGCTCAATTAATTCAATATTGTAAAAATCCAACTGACACAGGTTTATTAGAAAAAATTAATGCGAAAATTCAACAAGCATCAGCTGGTCTGCAGTATGATACATTATGGGTTAA
>JAHFBS010000020.1:9986-10448 GCA_023249895.1 bacterium
TATTAACCAATGGAATAAACATAATAAAAGACACTGAACTCAAAAATATTGTTACTGATAAAGTTACCATTGAGCAGATTTACAAATGGTACCGTTCTCAAAAAGAAACAACCGACGAAATCAAGCAAAAGATTCGTGAACTTTTTAATACATTACAAACTGATGATGCAAAAATAGAAATAGCCAGACAGTTTGGGGAATTATGCAACTTGCAATCTGAAAAGCTCACGTCAAAAGAAACTACCGGTACTATGCGAACAGGTGAAGGAAGATCACAAGGGTTGACGAGCGCAGTTGTTGAAGCTCAGTAAAAAATTTTCAAATTCCTAATCCCTAGGAGAGTACGATGAGAAAAAACAGATTCTTAATTCTAACAACCCTACTGATATTATCATCAGTCCGAGCTGAATCTCCTCAACCAGGAAGCGGCGTAGCAACACTCACCAAATATTGGGAAAAACG
>JAHFBS010000136.1 GCA_023249895.1 bacterium
GCCGCCGTAAATTTCAGCTGACTGATACACAAATCCGCGACGTTTACACAGAGCGACAATTTTTTCTAATGTGGCAACCGAGGTCGACATGGCCTCACCCTCTAAACTTTAAGCTTTTACTGATGTAACCCAGAAAATGTAACTTTGAATGGCTTTTATTGCAACCGCTGTTGCAATAAAACGATGAGGCCGCAATATTTGAGTGGTACAAAATTATGTAGATGAGGTGAAAATATGAAAAAGAAGCGGTCACAAAGTGAACTACGTACACTTTGCAATGTTGGTCCAGCTACGCACAAAGATTTGGAGCTTTTGGGGATTACAACCATCGCACAACTCGCTCGCCAGCACCCTGATGAATTATACGAGCGGTTATGCAAACTTACGGGCGTTAGGCATGATCCCTGTGTTTGGGATGTCTTTGCCGCCATTATTCACGAGGCGCAGACGGGCCAAAAGACCCCGTGGTGGCACTGGACCAAGGTGAGGAAAGTAAAGCGGTTTTAGGACGCCAAGCAGAACTTGAGCAAGAAGATTTCTTTAATCTTTTGGGTGCCGCAATTTTTAGCTCTTACGTAGCGACTCTTTGCAATGAGGACAGGGGAAGCCAATATCCTTTGCGACTTGAGTCATGAAAGATGTTATTTCTTCTGCCGAACCATTTGCCAATAATTGAAGAGAGCCATCGAGTATGCTTTTCATTTGATTATAAGTGTTTTTGCCGTCGGCCAGATCTCCTAGGGCCAAAGCAGTTAGGCTATTAAAAAATACACTGGCGCTTACATCTTTATGACAATTTTCGCATTGCAGTGTTGTTTCTGTTGTATGTAGAGCATCATATTTCTGCGTTGCATCAACCATAGTTTTCACATATCCAACAAGTGTGAAAAAATTGAGCAACGTGCCAAATGTTTGCTCTTGCGTTTGAGATGTCAATGATCTGGTCGTGACATTTTGTGATATTTTTTGTGCGCATTCAAGTGTGGCATCGAGGTTGGCCATTACTGAATCAGTTTGGACTTTTGAAGATGCATCTGTGCACAAGAGCTGTGATACAGCTGCAAACGAAAGAATTGTTACATTACAAAACTTCATACGATGCTCCTTTTAAAAGGGAAATTAAATAGACGAAGAACTTTGTTCTTGAGATTGCTTATTTTGATCTTTTACTTGATCATCTGGACAAGGGTCCCAGCAATAATCCTTCTTGCATTTAGGACAACTTATATGAAAGGCATTGGCCGCGCTTGCCATTGTATCATCGATCCATCCTTTAGTTGTGGCCTGAGCAGGTCGTGAAAAACGTTCTTTGAGTAATGGTATTAAGAATGCGACTGTCGCTGAGGCAAGAGCTTTGAGTAAATAGACTTCAAGATAACCAAGAAGTTCTGCAAGGCTCATTTCTCTGCCGCAGTTGTTACATTTTATTTTCATGGTGAATCCTTTTTAGAGATGGCTGGGCGAATCGAAAAGAATATATTCTCAAATGAATTGCATGACAAGCGTAAAGCAAGCATTTAAGGTATGCCTTCATCATTTACGAGGCGCAGACGGCCAAAAGACCCCATGGTGGCAATGGACCAAGGTGAGGAAAGCAAAACGATAAAGAAATTCAGCGGTAATTTTTGTTGATAAGTAAAGTATAATATAGTACCATATAAGATAGTATTGAGGGCAATTTCAAAAAAAACTAGCCTCGAGACTTGGGTATTTTATGGATAAAGCATGGATAATTAAGTATTGGATAACCGATTCCGGTAAAAATGAAACTGAACGCTGGTTCAATAAGTTGTCCAAGGAACATGCGCAATCGGTAACCAAAGAACTTGCGCTCCTTAAAAAGTGCGGTAATGACTTAAAGTTGCCGCACAGTCGTGCGCTAGGGAAAAAGCTTTTTGAATTAAGAGAGCGAACATATGGATATCGAATTTATTACACTTTTCATGGCGACCAAATGGTGGTGCTGTTGGTAGCTGGAGATAAATCAACCCAAAGAAAAGATATTCTTCTTGCCCGTGTACGAATTGAGGAATTGAAAAACCGTAAGGATGTCTTATGAAACTGAAAAATTTTCAGGATCTTGTAGAAAAGCGTTTCACCAAAAAGGAAATTGCTGAAATTGAACGCCAAGCAGAACTTGAGGCAAGGGCTATTCGCTCATTGCAAAAAAGCGTGAGCATTGCCGTTTCTGATTACATGGAAAAGAATAAGGTTGGCTTTAACGAAATGACTAAGCGACTTAATTCAAACCCAGCCCAACTCATCAAGATAAAACGCGGAACTGCAAATTTAACGCTAGCAAGCGTAGCACATATTGCGGCATTACTTGGACAAGAGCCATCTTTAATTTTCAAAAAGAAGTAGCTTTCAGCTGAGGATTATATAAAGGTATGCCGCCATCATTCATGAAGCGCAGACGGAGCAAAAGACCCCCTGGTGGTAATGGACCAAGGTGAGAAAACAGCATTCTGGTACCCGATTCACTCGTTGATGAAAGCATGGTAAGCTTCTTTCCGTGGTTTTTTCAATCCTTTAACCGAGCGTGAGCATTATGGATTCGTTTCAAATACGCCAAAAGTTCTTGAGTTATTTTGAGCGCAATGGTCATACCATTGTTCCAAGTTCCTCATTAATCCCCGCCCAGGATCCTACACTTCTTTTCGCCAATGCCGGCATGAATCAATTCAAAGATGTGTTTTGGGCAAAGAGAAACGGTCTTATACGCGAGCTACCTCGGTTCAAAAATGTGTACGAGCAGGCGGCAAGCATAACGATCTTGATGCCGTCGGCTTTACCGAACGTCACCTTACTTTTT
>JAHFBS010000021.1 GCA_023249895.1 bacterium
GCATTCAGCGTCATTTGCCGGCACACAAATAAGTGTCAACCTTTTAAATGAAGACGCAGCTAATAAAACAATTTCCGCTGGCGGTGATATACAGCCAATAGCAGGCGTTATTTATTCGCAACAATTGCCATTAGATAGGCGGTTGGCCTTCGATGTATCAGCAGCGCTTAATATGCAAGCAACTCAAGCGCAACGTCAACAGATGAATGTAACGGCAGATGGTGCTGTGCAGCATGTTGATTTTGCTGATGGCTCAGATATAAAAACACAATTGACTGATGTAGGATTTTTCAATAACAACAATAACCCTGGTACAACAGGGAGTGCAGTTGACTATACAAATCTTGCTAATGATCAAGCCGCGCTTCTCAATTTGTGGTTAATTTTAGCGCGTGATGAAACAGCTGCTGGTGATAAATTCTTTACCGATGCAGAAACCGTTTCAAATGCCATTGAAGCTCGTCTTGCAATGTATCAAGAAGATCCAATTAAGTTCTTCGCCCGCAAAGGCTACGAGATGCAAACCAACAAGCGTCGTCAGCTTGGTGACATTGACGTAGACCTTTTCTACGAGCACACCTTCAACAAAGAATGGATCGGAGAAGTTTTTGTTGGTACACGTGTTCCAACGGGTAGCACCAAAAATCAATTCGGCAATCCTTACAATGTGATGTCGGGTAATGGCGAGCACTGGGAAGTCAAACTTGGTGCTATGATAGCGTACCAACCAGCCAAGTGGATCAACATGAAGCTGGATGCCTACTACTCATTTGTCATCGAGGCTACCGAGCATCGTATGGCAGCATTTAAGGGTGCCAAGATCAAGAACTTTGGTCCTCGTGCTGATGCTGATGTTGACTGGGGTTATTTTGTAGGTCGCTTTGACTTCACCTTCTTCCATCCAAAAAACAGCG
Source organism: bacterium (assembly GCA_023249895.1). Lineage (GTDB taxonomy): Bacteria > Babelota > Babeliae > Babelales > RVW-14 > UASB124. The sequence continues at coordinate 915 of JAHFBS010000021.1, forward strand.
ATATTCGCACCGTTCTTGGCTATGAATTCTACTACAAGACAGAAGATCGTTTGACGTACAAGCGCAGCGCACAACAATCATTTGCAGGCAGAGTTTGGAATACTGCGACCCAATCATGGGATCAAAATAATCAACCATTGAGCAACGATCTCGCTCGCAAGAATACCGAATCAATTGGTCATAAAGTACGTAGCGAAATTTCGTATCAAGTCAGCACCTACTTTGAGCTTTATGCAAGTGCAAGCTCGACATTTGCCGGTAAAGATGTCATGCGCGACAGCGATTACCAAGGCGGATTTGTCATACGCTTCTAAGTTTTGTCATCTCAACTCTCAACAACACAAAGGCCGGGATTTCCCGGCCTTTGCTTATTTTTAAGTACAGATTTTTGCTGAATAAAATTAAACTTCTTCTGAAACCCGTTTTTAATGCAGATATTTTGGGCGTTGTCCTTTGTCATTCCGGGCAATGACCCGGAATCCAGGCACATCACGTGGATCCCCGATCTGAGTCGGGGATGACAAAGATCTCGCATACTAACGTCTTGCTTTCAGAATGTTACACCGAAATAGGTTTCAAAAGAGTTCTATTGTAGAATTTTAAGCAGATATATTCTGCGACGTTTGTGATGCATTTTCTTGTGCCACATTAATCTCTTTGAAAAACATCTGGAGATAGAGCTCCATAAAAGCATGACGTTCTTCAGCAAGCCTTTTTGCTGCTTGGGTATTCATGAGATTTTTGAGCAATAGCAATTTTTCATAAAAGTGATTAATCGAAGGTGTCTTAATATTTTTATACTGTTCAGCTGTTGCATTTTTGATAGGGGCAATAGTTGGATTATAAATTTCGCGATTGGTGTATCCACCAAATGCAAAGGTGCGTGCAATACCAATAGCGCCCATGGCATCGAGACGATCAGCATCTTGTACTATTTTGCCTTCAATAGTGCGCATAGGAGCAGGAACGCCTTCACCCTTAAATGACATGGTACGCATAATTTCGCACACATGATCAATGACAGAATCATCAATAGAATGTTGTGTCAAAAATTCACGTGCTACTTTGGGGCCAACTTCGATGTCACCATCGTGAAACTTCCAATCGGCAATATCATGGAGAAGTGCCGCTAGTTGAACGGTTAGCATGTTTGCTGTTGGCTCAAAACGACAGATATATAAAGCGTTTTTCCATACGCGTTCTGCATGCCACCAATCATGGCCAGATGATTCTTTTTGTAGTCTGTTATGCACAAAGGTAATAGTTTTTTGGATAATAGATTCGTCATGATGCATGAAAAAATACCTCTCTTTCTCGGTGGGTGTTTCTAAGAAAAAATCAAAACCCAAGAATGATAAGGGAATTTGAAATTTTTGTCGATCGATGGTTCTATATAAGCAGTGTGCCATTGAAACTGAAAGCCAAATAATTACGCCCCTTGTATTTAGATATAAAAATTATAAGTTTTACTTCTTTTCAAGAGAAGAACCAAGAATTCATATACATATTTCTTGTCCGGATGGAGAGGCAAAATTTTGGCTTGAGCCAATAATTGCATTAGCCAGCTATAGAGGGCTTTCAGAACGTCAACTCAAACAATTAGTAAAAGTAGTGGAAGAACATGCAAAAGAAATCAAAGACGCATGGCAAAAGCATTTCGACAGCCGAAATTAATATAGTATCGCAACATGGAATTTGGCTTTTGATTAAAGATCAAGAATTTTTCTTACCATTTACTGAATATCCCTGGTTTAAAAAAGCAACAGTGGGTCAGATATTTAATGTAAAAATTTCCCACGAAACGCATCTTCATTGGCCGTCATTAGATGTTGACCTTGATATCGAAACGCTTCAGCATCCTGAAAAATACAGTCTCATATACAAAAAGTAATTCAATTTGAACAGGTTGGACAAAAACACCTTCTCTTCATACACTGTAGTGGCTTTTTTTAAAAGAGAAGGATTTTCTATGAATCAGCAATCTAAACCAGCAAAAAATGTTCCAGCCTTTTCACTTGCACGCCAAGTAAAAAATATGCGTCCACAATTTACGGCAGCACTTGAAAAAGTTCTTGATAGCCAAAGCTTTATTGGCGGAGGCTATATTGAAACAATCGAAAAACAACTTGCGCAGTATATGCGTGTCAAACATGTCATCTCCTGTAATTCAGGAACTGATGCGCTGACAATGGCATTGCGTGTGCTTGAAATGCCTGAAAATGCTATTGTGCTGACGACTCCATTTTCATTTATTGCCTCAAGCAGTGAAATTGTGGCACTTGGTGCACATCCGGTATTTATTGATATTGAACCCGATACCTACAATATTGATCCGCAAATTCTTGAAGCATGGCTACAACGCGAAGCACTTGTCAAAGATGGAAAAACATTCCACCGTACAACAGGATTTCCGGTTGTTGGCATGTTACCAGTTGATATTTTTGGTCAGTGCGCAAATTATGATGCGTTGCATGCAATTGCCAAAAAATGGAATCTGTGGATTGTTGAAGATTGCGCGCAAGCACTTGGTGCTCAGTTCAACGGCAAAATGGCGGGCACGCTTGGTACTATTGGAACTATTTCTTTCTACCCAACAAAAAATTTAGGCGCCTTTGGTGATGCCGGATGTTGTGTAACCGATGATGATGTATTAGCAGAAAAATTACTGACGTTACGCAATCATGGTCGCAAGAGAAATTATGAATACGAAAGCCTTGGCGTTAATAGCCGTCTTGATGCTTTTCAAGCTGCTATTTTAAGCGAAAAGCTTCCGCATCTTGATCGTTGGAATGAGCAGCGTCGTCACGTTGCACAGTGGTATGAAGAAGGACTTGGTCATATTCCTTATATCAAACTACCACGCACAAAAGTTGGTACGCATGTGTATCATCAGTACTCAGTTATTGTTGAACCGCTCCAAGGCGCACCAATGCGTTCAAAACTTGAACAACATCTTGCGCAATGCGGTATCCAGACGCGTTTATTCTACCCGCAATCATTGCCTGATATTGCGTTCTTGCGTACACATCAACAGCTTGTAACGACATGTCCTGTAGCAGATTTTACTGTGCGTAATATTTTGTCATTGCCAATGTGGCCTGAACTTGAACGTGATGAAGTTGCGTATGTAATTGAAAACATACGTGAGTTTTTCCAGATGCAGGCTTCGGCTTATAACCGAGAAAAGTCATGCAACACGGCCGCCTTATAACTATTGAAGGCATCGACGGCTCTGGTAAATCATCAGTTGCACAGTGTTTAGTAAAATGTCTTGAGGAGCGCGGCCACACCGTGCTCCTTACCAAAGAGCCCGGTGGCACCGAACTTGGTGGTACGCTACGAACCATTTTGCATACGCAAAAAGATCGCGTCGGTGACGTTGCAGAGTTTTTACTTTTTGCGGCAGATCGTGCGCAACATTTTGAACAAATAATTATTCCTGCGCTTGCAAAGGGCGCTATAGTGATCTCCGATCGTATGGCAGACTCTTCGCTTGCATATCAGGGATATGGCCGCGGTCTTGATCGCGAGATGATCAAAAAAATTAACGCGTGGGCGATGCAGTATCAAATTCCTGATCGTGTGTTGTATTTACGTCTTGATCCTGCGTCTGCGCATGAGCGTGTGCGTGCGCGCCATCAAACGTTGACGTCGTTTGAACGTGAAGGTGTTGATTTTTGGCAGCGTGTAAGTAGTGGTTATGAAGAAATTTTTGCAGCGCGTCAAAATGTGATTACGCTTGATGCAAGTTTACCGTTAGCATCCGTCTGCACACAGGCGTGCGATGCTGTTTTGAAATGTATTTAACGAATTGAAATGAATTAAATACTCATGCACAATCAATCGCTCGTTCCTGCTCAACTTATAGTTGGCCCGACTGCCCAAACTCAATCACACGTTGAGATGCTTCTTCAGAAAAATTTCTGTGCTCAGGCACGTGAAGGAGCGACGGGATGTTTTTGTACTACCTGCAGAAAAATTAAAAATCGTCAGCATCACGGCATTGTTTGGATCAGTCCAGAAAAAGATTATTCGGTTGATGACGTTGATATTATTTTTGATCGTATTCGATTTGCACTTGATCCCGATCAACACTTTTTCTTTGTTCTTGATAATGTTTCGACATTGAACGCTGCAACGGCCAATCGGTTGCTCAAAGTTCTTGAAGAACCGCCGCTGGGATACCATTTTATATTGCTTACTTCTAATGCCGAAACGCTTTTGCCTACGATTGTTTCGCGTTGTCTGGTGACTGAGCTTGGATATGGAAATAGCGGTACTAAAGATGTGCGTATGCACCCATTGGCTTCCTACTTTTTTGATGCACGCAAGCGACACGATCTACTTGGCTTTGAAGTAGCGCTCAAAGATCAAGCATTGAATGATACGCAAAGTACTGAACTTGTGCATCTTATGATGGCGTATTTAGTTTCATTATTGCGTACGGCATCAGGAGCGGGCTATGAGCGGGTAGTACGAGCCATACAATTTCTTAACGATGCGCTTAAGCGACCACCTCAATCGGGAAGCGCCGATCTTTTTTGGAAATATCTTTTTTTGCATTTTCCTGAGTTAGTATGATTGAGCGCTGGCGACAAGCAGCGCGTTGGTTGGGCGCTTATCTTGTTACTTTTACGCAAACACAACTAGTAATTACGCTCATCTCACTTCCAATTCTTGTTGCCTGGGGACTTGGATATTCCCTGATGTCGCTTGTTGGTAATTTACTTTTTTCTCCGGTGTTGACGCTTTTTTTAGTATTGAGTTCATTGTTGCTAGCAACACAACTCGTTGGCATTCCCAACGCATGGTTGGCGGCATTATTAAATTATCTGACGGCGGGATGGGATTGGATTCTTAATCATGGATCGCCATATTGGCTTCTTGAATGTGCTCAACCACATGCGCTTGTTTTGATAGCAATTCCGTTTGTGGTTTATGGAGTTTTGCGGCATCGCTGGATATCAACTCCATCGCGCCGATTGATGGCATTATGCAGCATGCTTGTTATGTGTTATGGAATTTTTTATGCACAACGCTGGTATAACGGAAAGGGGCCGTTAGCGCGTTGTCTTGATGCAAAATTTTCTGTCATAAAGTTAGTGAATACTAATGCACTTATCGTTATTGATAGAGGATATTTTGCACGCAAAAAATCAATTGAAAAAGCAATTTCGTACGAAGTACGACCATGGCTTGCAAAACAATTTGGATCGGTGCATATCAAAGAATTGCGTATTACTAATGTTGGTTATGGGGGACTAAAAGCGGCGGCATATTTGTGTGCCATTTTGCCTGTTGAGGCTTTGTGGTTGCCTTTTTTTAAGAAGAAACTGAGTAAATCTGCGTGGCGTGCTTTTTTTGAGATGAAGCGTGTTGTTGCAGTAAAAAAGATTCGGCTTGTTCGTTACAATGACCACAAATCAGTAAGAGCTTGTGCAAAAGGGCGTCCTTCAAAAACGCATTGATATGTTGAGCGACACAGCGGAATATTAAGATCAGTGTGTGTTATAAATTTTTGAAGCGATCTGAGTGTTGCCACTCCTTCTGGCTCGCTGTGAAACTGCTGCGTTGCTTGTTCAAGCGTGAGTCCGCGTCCCAGAAGTATTCCAAATTGCATGTTTCTACTCATGGTACTGGTGCATGAAAGCACCATATCACCAAGGCCCGCAAGCCCATAAATTGTGTCACGTTTGCCACCATAGTGTTGAGTGATCGTAGCGATCTCATCAAGCCCCTGAGCAAACAAATAAGCGGTTGTATTTTTGTGGCTAAAAGGAACTTCATGAGCGATGCCCAGGATGAGCGCCATGATATTTTTAAGGGCGCCGCCAGCCATTGTCCCTACCGGGTCATCCGACGCAACAGGTTTGAAATATGATGTTGTTAGGAGGTCGGTAAGACGGGCGACCATTTTGGGGTCGCTGCTTGCAAGTACGCTTGCGGTCAAAGCCTGCGATGCCAGTTCTGCCGCAAAATTAGGGCCACTTACCACAACATAGTGAATTGGTGCACGCAAGACATCTTCAATGATGGCTGCAGGAAGTTTAAGCGTACCGTGTTCAAGACCCTTGCTTAAAATTACCCAAGATGCTGTTAAAACTGATGGCGATATTGTGAGATCAATTTTTTCAATAATTGAACGTAAGTAGGGAACCGGTATGGCTTCAAAGATCCATTCGGCGTGTAAGAGCGCTTCAGATAAATTGGTGGTTGCCGTAATTAATGGAGAGAGGGTGATATCGGGAAGATATTTTTTGTTACGGTGATTGGCCGTAATATCGTATGCAACTTCGTCTTCGTAGCACCACATTTTGACGGGAGTTCCTTTATGCGCGAGCAATGTGGCAACCGCAGTTCCCCATGCGCCAGCGCCAAGGATAGTAACCGAAGGTGCCATACTTATTGTCCAAAGTTTCGTTTAGTTTGAGTGAAATGATCGATGCAATTTTTGAGTTTTTCTTCAGTAACTTCTGGCCAATAGCAATCAAGAAAAGAAAATTCGCTGTACGCAGATTGGAAAAGTAGAAAATTGCTGAGTCGTGCAAGCCCACCGGTACGAATAATAAGATCGGGATCAGGAATGCCTGCCGTCCACAATGAAGAGCGGAGTGTTTCTTCAGTAATCTGTTCGGGCGTTATGACGCCATCTTTGACTTGTTGGGCGATTGCTCTGACTGCTTGAGTAAGTTCAGCAGTGGCGCCGTAACAAAACAAAAGATTAACATTAAGCGTTGAGAGATGTTCTGTTTGTTGTTCAGTTTGATTGACGATGGCGCGAATTTTTTCGGGGAAGCGTGAGCGATCACCAATGAAGCGAATGCGAACACCATTTTTAATGAGGTCAGGAAGTTTTGACAGGAAGTTATCAGCGAGCAAGTTAAAAAGATAACTTTTTTCATGATCACTGCGTTTAAAGTTTTCGAGTGAGAATGTATAGAACGATAGATGACGTATGCTTTTTTCAATGCATACCTTAATAGCTGATTGTACGGGCTCAAGACCTTTTTTATGCCCAAAAAAACTTTCTAATTTATGCTGAGCTGCCCACCGACGATTACCGTCTGGAATGATCGCAAGGTGTTGCATACGCGTATCTCTCCTTGTGTCACAACTTAAAAGCTTTTTTCTATCGTTGTTCATAGTATCCAAATTTGAGTAAGTTGCAATGTTGAGCAAAAGGCTGGTTTTAGGCCTATTAACTAACACTTTTGCTTAAAAAGGTTAGAATGAATGCATATTTAAGCCCAAAAGCCCTAAAAAATTACTATTTGACAATTTGGATAAAAGCGTTAATCTTAGAGAAATAAGTGAAATCTATAAGAAAAACGGTCTAAATGAACGAAATTAAACAAAAAATTAAAGCAATCATTTTCGATATGGATGGTACCATCATTAATACAGAGCCTGCGTGGCAGAACGTCACACGGCACGTGTTAAAGATCTACCGAGGTATTGAAAAATTTACTGAAGAACAGCAACGCTTTATGCAGACGCTTTCAGGCGTTGGGCTTGAGCAGGCTGCTCTTGAGGTCAAGCGTTATTTTGATCTTAAGCAATCAATTGATGAAATAATGGAACACAAAAAACAAGCAGTTGATATTTATTTCAATGAAGTAAATTTCATCGAAGGCTTTGAACAGTTCCATAGACGTTTGCAAGAACATGCCATGCCAACAAGTATTGCTACTAACGCTGATCCGACGACGTTGCAAAAGCTTGCACAGCAGATGAACTTTAAACAGTTTTTCGGTACCAATCTTTATTGCAGTGCTGACGCGGGCAATAAACCAAAGCCAGATCCTGCAGTATTTTTACATGCAGCGCAGCAACTTGGCGTTGCACCCCAAGAATGCGTAGTTTTTGAAGATTCTATTGCCGGCTTTAAAGCTGCTCAAGCTGCTGGCATCAAATGTATTGCTATCAAAAGTGAATCAAATCACGATCATATCACCCTTGCCAATCAGGCTATTACAAACTATCACGAAGCTGAAGAAGCACTCAAAAAATTATAAAAGCTTTTTTTATGAATAAAAAACTGTTTTTTTTGATGATTTTTACGCTTGGGCTATTGAGCTCGGCTGCATTGTTATGGTTTTTTTTGCCACATCAAACAAAAACTGAAGCGGTTCAGGATTCGCCAAGTGACACAACAAATACAGGTACCGGTTCTGCGGTAACTATTAAAAATATTACCTTGCGTGAGTATGAAAAGAAAAAAGGCTATGAGTTAGTGGTGACGGCGCAAGAAAGTCGTCTCCACTCAAGCTCTGATTTGGTTGAATGTAAGGGAGTAACCGGATCTATTGTGCGTCATGGTGAACGTGTTGCCATTATGTCTGCAGAAAAATCAGTGATAGACCGTTCAGCTCACCATATACTGTTTAAAGGAAATGTTCATGGCATGTTCAAGGACCTTGAAATGTGTGGTGCTGATATTGCCTATGATTTTGCAACACATATGGTGACAAGTGACCGAGTGATGACTTACACCCATCCACTATTTTTACTCTCTGCTCAGCAAAGTGCGGTAAATGTACATGCTCAAAAAATACGTTTGAGTAAGGGTGTGCGTAGTGAATTTTTATATCGCGCGGCAGCCGACAAAAGCGGTGATTGATGCTGGTTGATGTTGTGCAATAACGCGTGAAGCGTGCACCAATGTTGCTCCCGTCGTGCATAAATCATCAATAAGAACAATATGCCGATCTTTAATATCAAGTTTTTTGAACCAGCTATATTGTAGGCTCAGTGCAAAAGCATCTTTTACGTTTTCTTGTCTCTTTTTCCCTGAAAGTTTCCATTGAAAAGTTGTGGTGCGTTGACGACGAATGAGTCGTGCTACCGGTTTTTTTATATCCTTTCCAATGGTCTGCGCCATTTCATACGCCTGATTAAATCCGCGTTGCGCATAACGCGTCCAGTGAAGAGGGATAGGAACAAGATAATCAATTGAATGCGTACGCAATGGTGTGTGCATCAGCATGAGCTGAGCAAGTTGTCGTGCCGCTACAACGTCGCCACTAAATTTTCGGGTAACGAGCGTGCGTGCGGGATAGGTATACGATGTTGCGGCAAAAACGGTGAGTTTGTAATGCGATGTTATGGGAAGTATGAGTGAGGGCAGCGGCTTAAGATGTGTTGTGCAGCTGATGCAAAAAATTTCTTCTGGCGTTATAAGCTTTTGGCATCCGCGACAGAGCGATGGATAAATGCTTTGCAAGATCGGTTGAAAAATATTCATAGTTTT
>JAHFBS010000137.1 GCA_023249895.1 bacterium
CTCAATTTTTGCTTCAGCAAGGCGCAGTCCCAACTATGAATAAAGAATCACTTATTGCGTGCATAGGGCAATACGATACCAGTTTGCAGCGAGATATTCATAAACATCAGTTGCAAGGGCTTGTTCATTCGTACATCGAGTAAATGCTAAACTTCTTCTGAAACCCGTTTTTAATGCGGATGTTTTGGGCGTTTGTCCTTTGTCATTCCGGATGATACGAAGTATTTTGTCATTCCGGGCAACGACCCGGAATCCAGACACATCATGTGGATCCCCGCTCGGAGTCGGGGATGACAAAGATCTCGCATACTAACGACTTTCTTTCAGAATGTTACACCGAAATAGGTTGCGAAAGAGGTCTACTATATAAACGTTGTCTATCTGGTTTAATATTCTTTTGTATCAATAGGTAGCGAGCAAAGTTGTATAGAAGGAGGCCTCATGATAGAGAGTTTTAGCAGAGCGGTGTTACTGAGTCTGATCACTATTTTTTTTGCTACTCATAGTTGCTTATTGTGCCAACAGTCCGCCCAGCAAAAAACGCACAATAGTCTGAAAATAATCGATCTTCTTGAAGATTTTATCCAAACAACGCACAAGCGTGGAATTTTTGTTGAACGGTGTTCAGAGCGGGTGAAAGAGATTGATGCTGAATTTCGTAATTATGGCTTTACGGCGCACGAGTTTCTTAATGTTTTCTGTAGGATTGGCCTTTGGCCTGAAGATCCATTTGGATTCTTGGCTGCTTATTTTGCCAAAGGGGTAAATATTTCTTATGAACAGGAACTGTGGGATATTGACCGAAAAGTACGTGAATCGCGGGTCGCATATGATCGGTATGTTGAAAAACAATATGCCGAAATTAAGCGGATTTGTGCACAGGGCTTTGATCATGATACGTGTAATCAAGATGGGAATAATTTGCTTATTATGGCATCTGCTGTCGGAAGCATATCTTTAGTTGAGGATGTTCTCGCTTCTTCACCAAATATTGATATTAACGTGCAAAATGTTGCTGGGTGGACTGCGCTTTCTTTAGCGGTTGTTTTAGGTCAGTGCGATAGTGTTGCATTGTTACTTCAGCATGGTGCCAATCCGTTGGCAACATGCAATGAGGCAAGACTAACTGAGATTATTTGTGCATGCGATCATTGGCCTGAACGTGAAACGCGTAAGCAAAAAATAGCTGAGCTTCTTGCTCATGCGATACCCCACGAATCATTTAGTGATGTCGGCCCACGTTCTGCCAGCTCGTAACGTTACTTTGAGCGGAACATTCCAGTTGACGACACGTTCCATTTCTTTACGCACAAGAGCGGCAATAACCGCTTCTTCATGTTCAGGGACTTCAATAATAATTTCGTCATGAATCTGCAGAATCATACGTGATGCAAGCTTTTGTTCGATAATTTCTTTATCGATATTGATCATGGCAATTTTCATGATTTCAGCTTGTGTTCCTTGGATCGGTGTGTTAATTGCCATGCGTCGTCCGGTATCAAAAAGTGTTCTATTTTTCTCTTTGAGTTCAGGAATATAGCGTCGACGGCCAAACCATGTTTCGACATAGCCGGTTTGTACGGCTTTAGCGACGGTTTGTTCCATCCACGCTGATGCAGTGGCATAGTGAGCGAAATATTTTTCAATATATGCTTTAGCATCGCTTTGTTTAATGCCAAGATCTTTGGCCAGTCCATACGGACTCATGCCGTACATAATGCTGAAGTTAATGCGTTTGCCCATTTGGCGTTGTTGCGGCGTGACCTGATCAAGTGCAACGCCAAAGAGTTGCGCAGCTGTTTCGGTATGAATGTCGCGATCATCGTTAAAAATGGCAATCAAGGTTGGGTCTTGTGTTACATATGCAAGTACACGAAGCTCAATTTGTGAATAGTCGGCAGACATCAAAAGCTTGCCTTCGGGAGCCATGAATGCCGAGCGAATGCGAATGCCAAATCCTTGCGCGGTTGGAATATTTTGCATGTTAGGATCTGAGCTTGAAAGACGTCCGGTTGCTACCAAGGTTTGGCTAAAGTTGGTGTGGATGCGTCCAGTTTTGGGGTTAATGAAGCTTGGAAGAGGCGTGATGTAGGTATTTTTGAGCTTAGAGAGCTCACGATGTTGCAAAATAAGTCCAGGGATCGGATGAATTTGGCGCAATTCTTGTAAAACTTCTTGATCAGTTGACCTTTGTCCTTTATCGCTCTTTTTTATGACCGGCAATTGAAGAATATCAAACAAAAGACGTTCAATTTGACGAGGAGAATTAAGATTAAAATCTTTGCGCGATAATTCGGTTTTACTTTCGATAGCTCCAAAAATTTTGCTTTCCAGATTGGCTAATTCTTTGGTGACCTCGATGCCAATTTGTTCAAGTACCGACGGATCCATGAGCATGCCCTGTTGTTCCATGCGAAGGAGCACCCAGTAAAAAGGCATCTCGATGGTATGAAAAATTTCTTTGAGTTTTGGTTCTTTACTCAGTTCTTCTTGAAGTAATGGTTTAAGTTTAAACGTCTGAAGTGCGTCATGAGCGCCATACGGAGCAGCCTCATCAATGGGCACCTCAGCAAATGTTTTACGCTTGCCCAGTACTGCATCAAATTTTTTCATAGGCTCGCGCAGATAGATAAGCGAGAGCTCCTTGAGATTTATTTTGTGCCACTCCTTGCGCACAAGGTTGGCCGCCAAGAGTGTGTCAAAGGTAGCGGGCGTAATGGCTACGCCA
>JAHFBS010000142.1 GCA_023249895.1 bacterium
GATGATTTGCAACGGGCTATTTCACATAAGGATGTTGTAGAAATTTCTCGTTTAATCAAAGCCAAAGTTGATGTTAATGCTAAAAATGAGTTTGGCCAAACCATACTTATGAACTTGGCAATGGGAGCCTCAGAATTTGATCCACAAATAGCAGAATTATTGATTGAGGCTGGCGCTAAACTCAATGCTCAGAATAATATTGGCATGACGGCCCTTATGATTGCATCATTTTGGGGAAACGAGCAAGTCGCTGATTTTCTGATCAAAGCTCATGCAGACCTTAATATCAAAGGTGGCAATGGACAAACCGCACTTATGATTGCGGCATTGATGGATAAAATAAAAATTATTCAATCATTACTTAATGCCAATGCAGATGCAACATTGCACATGGAGGATGGCCGCTCGGCACTAGATTTTGCAAAAAACTCAGGCACTCGCATGCTCATTGAAAGTGCAATTAAAAAACGAGAACATGCTAAAAAGAGAACAATACAAATGTTACAAAAATCTGTTGCTCAAGAAGTGTGGAAACAGTTAAAAAGTATTAGCAATCCGAATGTTGTTGAAATCATTCAAATTCAGCTAAAAGGGCTTCATGATGTAATGCAAAAACAATTGAAAGAAGGCTTATGACTTGCTATCAATTACCACTATCGCACTTCCCCAACCGTTTAATGATCTCCCCCTGATTATAGGCCTCAATTTGACCATAGCTGACAAACGTAGTTAATGGGCTGTTGTGTCCAAGATTTTGGCTCCAGGCTTTAAACTCTTCAGGCGTTTTGCATAATTCATACGCAATTTTTACCAGTGTATTTCTAAATGCATGCGGGTTGTAATACGACAGTCCAGCCTTCTCAAATGCTTCTTTAACTACAGCCCTAATAGGCGACGTTGTTTGCCATGGCGCAGCGTCCAGACAATCTCTTTTGAACTGATCATTTTGATCAAAATCTAGCTTGGTTCTGGGAAATAGTGGCGACTCATAATCAAGGTATTTTTCGTTCTTTAAAAAGCCAACCCACTCAGTAAAAATATCCATAAAGCACTTACCCACCGGGAAAAAATACGTTGTGATTCTTTTGCCGAACTTGGTATTAACCTCGTTTGGATCCTGTTCAACATACCCTTCCTCAAGAAAAACGTGTTTTAGCCTGATAGATGCCACTGCATTAACCCTGATGCCCGTTAGGATAAGAAACGCTATCAATGCACGATCACGCTTTTGTATCTCATTATCTGCCGGCATGTTTTTAACTACACGTTCAATTTGGCTGATCGTAGGAAACTTTTTATTTTTCTGGCTGCGAGCGATCTGAATGTCTTTATCGGACAAATTAAAGTACGCCACCATCGTCATATCAATCCTTTTTTTATATCCATTTTGGCTTGATAACCATTTAAAGAAATCAGCCAGGTATCTTACCGTATGCAGCACATAAACCTTGCTTGCAAGAACATTCGTACGTTGATTTTTCTTACAACGTAGCTCATTTTTAAACGCTATCGCAGCATCTTTGTTGAACAGCTTAAAGCTTTTGAATTTGGTCGATTGCTCAAAAAGATACAATGCCGCTCTTATATTATCGATCGTTTGCACACCTTTGCCATTGGCTTCCTTTTCCCACTCAAGATACCTTCGTTTAACACGTTCATTTTCAGCGTTAAATGTTGCCATTTTCACTACCCTTTTCACCAGTGATAACGCTGGTAGTACCACACTCTAATAAAAGTTCTTGCTGTACCTCCCGAAGACTGAAGATCTCGCTGAGCATCCTCATCCTTCCAACCGCCCATAATTTATTCATTCTGGTTCCACATTGCATGCATACCCCTTCAATCATTACCTTTGTTGAATTGAGAATCCTAAACCGCACAGCACCATTTTGTGCCTTACGTGGTGCTTTGCACTTACAGCAAAAAAATTCATTCTGATCGCATTTCCTCTTCATCTGAAGATTCCTTCTCGTTAAAAAATCAATGAGGTCCTGACCAAAAACCAAATATGGTCGTTGATCATCTATCGTCCTTAAGCCCAGTTCATACCACCCTCCAACGGTATTAATATGGACATGTAACAGATCCACAATTTCCTGCGTTGAATAAGTTGCATGGTGTTTAATGAGCCGCGGGTTAAACCGGCGTCTAAACTTTTTGTCCTTTTTGGCCATTACTTTTTTGCTCATCCTCTAGCTCCCATTCCAGCAAAAGAGCGAAAAAATCAATAAGCAGCTTGGTATGCTCCTGTTGGGATGAATCCTGAAAAGAAACTATTTCTGTCGATTCCTTAACCTGCATGTCATCTCCAAACACTAAAAAAGCCAGCGTCAGTCCTTACTTCGGACCAAATGCTGGCTAGCTGGCTACTAGATTAATTTTTAATCTTTGGCTTGCTGGCTAATATTCTTTTTTGTTTAATAACAATTTTGAATGATCACCGTTCGTCTTTAATACATATTCTCGTTTTCCGTCCTTCCCTTCAAAAACGATGTGTATGGGTAATCTGTTGTGGTCAATTGTGACAAGAGGCACTTCATTATAGTTTCCGTCCTGCATACAAAACCCTTTTAACTAAACTTAGTGAATTAAACGGTCAAAAAAATCA
>JAHFBS010000022.1 GCA_023249895.1 bacterium
AAATGCGGTCAATAGTTGGGTTATAAAGGAAAAGAGGAAAGAGCAATGAGGTATTTGGAAGAGCTTGAACAAAAAGTTCTTCGCCTGATTCAACGTAATCAGGAGCTGCAAACACGCCTTAGCGCCTTGACCAAAGAGATTGAGCAGCTGCGTGAAAAAAATAAACATTATGAAAGCTCCCTGAGCAAGGAAGCGCAAGCGTCGCAGTCGCTTGAGCAGGAAAAGGCAGCGATTGTAAACAGTATCGAAGCACTATTGAAGAGTATTAATACCCTTGAAAGTAATGCTGGCTGATAAGACTATGCAAAAGCACATACGGATAACTATAAACGGTAAGCAATATTCAATTGCGACCGATGAAGATGAAACGGATGTACAAAACGCGGCTCAACTTCTTGATGGGCTACTTCGGGACAAGGTAGGCTCGCTACCGCCGGGGGATGAACATAAAGCGACGTTGGCAATTGCTTTGCAACTTGCAACCGAGCTTGTTCGCAACAAGCGATTACTTCAATCGTATGATGCGCGTGTCGAGCGCCTCATTACGGTCCTTGATACTCCAGCATAGCGGAGTAGGGCAGGGCGACTCTTTAGCAATTCGCATCGGGCGTGGCAGAGGCTTTATACCTCGCGCATCTTTTCTTAATTCCACAACATTTTTTTTGAAGTAGTGATCACGGCGTGTACAACGCCGATGATCATTTTATTTTTTAGTACGTTAAACGAAAGAAATACAATGACAATGCTTGCAATGAGTGCAGCGTTGGGGGCTTTGACGGGTGTTCTTGCAACACTGTTCTTTTTTTATAGCCGCAAACGTCAGCTCTTTTACGCTAAAACTGAGGCACTTGCGCAGATGCGTCTTGCTCGTGAAGAAGTCGAGCGCGAACGCCGTGATGCGATGAATGATCTCAAAAATGAGATTGGGCGTAAACGCGTTGATATTGACCTTGAAATCAAACGCGCAAAAATTGAGCTGCAACAGCTTCAAGGTAAATCGCAAAAAAAACAGGATATGCTTGATCAACGCGAGGTTTTGCTTGATGATTTGCGCAAAGATCTTCAGCAAAAGGAGCGCGACTTGGCCAAGCGTCTTGATGTGCTCAATAACGATGAAATTAGGCTCAAAAAGATTTATGAAGAGTTTGTTATTAAGCTTGAACGTTTGAGCAATATGAAACAAGACGAGGCAAAGCGCATTCTTCTTGAATCGTTAGAAAAAGAAGTCAAGCTGGCCAACCAAAAGCTTCTTTCCAAGATCGAAGAAGAAGCCCGAGAAACAGCCAAAGATAAGGCGGTTGAAATTCTCTGTTCTGCTATGCAACGACATCTTGCCGATACCGTTACGCTTCATTCCTCAAGTATCGTGCACCTGCCCAATGAGGAAATGAAGGGACGAATTATTGGTAAAGAAGGGCGTAATATTAAGGCTCTTGAGATGGCAACCGGTATGGAATTTGTCATCGGCGATACGCCTGAAGTTATTACCATTTCTGGCTTTAATCCTATTCGTCGTGAAGTTGCCAAACGCGCACTTGCCAAGTTGATTCAGGATGGCCGTATCAACCCAACGCGCATCGAAGAAACGGTTAAGAAGTGTGAAGAAGAGCTTGATCAAAGTATTTTTGAAATAGGGCAACAAACGGTACTTGAATTTGGGTTCCGTGGCATGCACCAAGAAACAATCAAATTGCTGGGCAGATTGCATTTCAGAGCGAGCTATACCCAAAATAACTTGGTTCACAGTAAAGAAGTTGCCTATTTTGCACGCATGATAGCTCATGAACTTGGCTTTGATGGTGATCTTGCTGCTCGTTGCGGCCTGCTCCATGATATTGGTAAAGCAATTTCTGCTGAAGTTGATGGCCCACACGCACTTGTTGGTGCCGATTTTGCTCGTGAACATGGCGAAGATCCTATCGTTGTTAACTCTATTGCGAGTCACCACGAAGAAGTTCCACCGGCAAGTATTTATGGCATCATAGTTCACGTGGCCGATGCAATTTCTGCATCTCGTCCAGGGGCGCGTAAAGAAACTCTTTCTACCTACATTAAGCGCCTTGAACAGCTCGAAGAGATAGCTAATAGTTTTGAGGGTGTCAAAAAAGCCTACGCGTTACAGGCTGGTCGTGAAATTCG
Source organism: bacterium (assembly GCA_023249895.1). GTDB lineage: Bacteria > Babelota > Babeliae > Babelales > RVW-14 > UASB124. The sequence goes on from JAHFBS010000022.1 coordinate 2,140, forward strand.
TGTCATTGTTGATGAAGATCGTCTGGATGATCAAAAGGCAGAGATTCTTGCTAGTGATCTTGCCAAACGCGTTGAAGAAGAGATGGCATTTCCTGGCGAAATTAAGGTTAATGTTATTAGGGAAAAACGCTTTATTCAGGCAGCTCGTTAGTGGATGCAATTATGGCACAGACATTACGTTTTTTATGTGTCGGCGATATTGTTGGACAACCGGGTATAACGGTTTTTCAGCGATGGATTCCGCGCATAAAAGAGAAATATTCTATTGATGCAGTTATTGTTAACGGCGAAAACGCCGCAAAGAATGGCAAAGGGCTTACCCCTAAGATTATCGATTTTTTCAAACATAACGGCGCCTCGGTCGTTACTACCGGTAACCATGTGTGGGAGCAGCGTGATGTTTACACAGCGCTTAATGAGCGTGATGATGTAACGCGTCCTGCAAACTATCCGCCCGGTTGCCCAGGTAAAGGCTACGCCTTGTTTACGGTCAAAGGCTTTACCGCTGCCGTTATTAACTTACACGGCCGTGTTTTTGCGCGTGACATGCTTGATTGCCCTTTTAGAGCGGTTGAATCATTGCTTACCTTTATTAGTACCAGAACCAATATAATCTTGGTTGATTTTCATGCCGAGGCAACCTCTGAGAAAAATGCGATGGGCATATTCTTGGATGGCAAGGTTTCGTGCGTGTATGGTACGCATACACATGTGCAGACCGTCGATGAGCGAATTCTGCCACAGGGGACCGGTTTTCTTACCGATGTGGGAAGCTGTTGTGCACGTAACTCTGTTATTGGCATGCAGCAAACCGAAGTGTTGCAGAAGTTTCTCTATCACCCACGCATGGGCAAATTTGTTGTTGAACTACAAGGCCCCATTGTCTTTTCCGGTATGTGGGTTGAAGTAGATGCGACAACAGGAAAAGCCGTTAAAATTGAACGCGTGTATATCGTTGATGAAGACATAACTGTTGTCGGTGGCGATATTCAGCAGTAAACGTATATCAAATGGGGCACGGTCAGGTGCCCCACAAAAGTTATTATCATTATGCTTATTAGCTATTTTTTACGTCTCTTTTTTCAGCAATGGTTTGTCTTTTTTGCAATACTCACCGGTGTTTTTGCTTCGTGTAATCTTTTTTTGCGGCTTCCCTTTATAGCGGACGCAGGTACCATTCCGTTGCTGGTGCTGACGATGTTGCCGCTCATGACCCTGTTTTCATTGCCGCTTTCAGCCTCAATGGCGGTTGCAACAATACGTTCGCAGTTGGTGGTGCATCAAGAAGTATTGGTGCTTTCATTCTTTAAAAATGCACGTCAGGCATTGGTCAGAACGATCATACTGTTTTCGTTTATTATTACGCTTGTGTATGTTCTTTTGGTGTTTCAATTGGCGCCGCAGAGTTATCAAAAGGGTAAACAGCTTCTTATCAAAGCGGCACAAGAGCGACTTTTGACATTAGAGCCTAATAAATTTCATACGCCATTTTCTTCGCTTACTTTTTTCTTCCGTGATAAAGATCAGCACGATGCTGATAATCCAATATTCACGCAGCTTTTTTTAATTTTTATTCCATCGCGCGAAAAGAATGAGCGTTATTTTTTTACCGCAGATCGTGGGTGGATAAAGCGTGACCGCCTCTTTTTGCAAAATGGATCGATGTATACCTTTAAAGGTGGCCATTTTCATACGGCAACTTTTCAGCAGACTGAGATTGATTTTCAGCGCTTTATTGATGCCGAAAAGCATAAACCGCAGCTTTCAAATTTTAAATTTTTCACCTGGGATAAGTTGCTGGCGTCGTGGAAAACTGAACGCGAAGCATATATTGAATTTCATAAACGTATTGGACAATCATTGTGGCAATTTATCTCGCCGCTGCTGGTATTTTTTGGCGCAGGTGCTTTGGGGATAACGTCGTTTGTGGCAAATGTTGTGGTGTGTGGCTTGGTCTATATCTGCTCGTATGTTCTTTTGGCAGGTGCGCAATCTCAGGGCGCTAACCTGTGGTTAGTACTTTTGTTGATATATATGCCACTTCTTGGTGCGCTTGCCTATTGCTGGTATAGATATAAATATCATACGCAGATATAAGGAGTTTTATGATGATACTTGTGGTTGTATTGTATGCTTTGCTTGCGTTGACGTTTCCTTTGGCCAAAAACGCAGTCAGCTATGCTCATCCCTGTTTTTTAATCGGCTTTCGCATGCTGCTTGCAGGAACCTTTTTATTAGGCTATCAATATTTTTTTAAGCGCTCGGGATATACCATTCACCGCGCAGATTATGGCCTCTTTTTTAAGACGGCACTGTTTCATATCTTTTTTGCCTTTACGCTTGAGTTTTGGGCGTTGCAGTATGTTACCGCGCTTAAAACAACCTTAATTTATGCATCGACGCCGTTTGTAGCTGCTATTTTAAGCTACATTATTCTGCGCGAACATCTTTCATGGCATAAGATTATTGGTATTGTTATTGGACTTTTGAGCTTGATACCAGTAATTGCTGCTGCTACAACCGGGCCTGAATCTCTTATGGAGTTTGGCAGCATTTCGCTGCCTGAATTGAGCCTTATGGGTTCAGTTTTTTCTGCAACCTATGCGTGGTTTTTAGTCGAACGCTTGATGGCAAAGAATTATGCATTAAGCATGATTAATGGCGTTGCCATGTTTATTGGTGGCCTGTTGAGTATGATTCTTACGGCCTGTGTTGGCGGTTTTGCCCATCCAGTTTCAGCGTGGGGACCATTTTTAGGATGGGTTGGGTTGCTCATCGTGGTTGCCAATATTACTGTGTATAACTTATACGGATTACTCTTGCGCCGTTATTCCATAACATTCTTGACCTTTGCCGGCTTTTTGTGCCCCAGCTTTGGGATGTTGTATGAATGGTTATTTATGGGCGGAACAGTTACCTGGTATCACGTTATCAGTTTGATTTTTGTGATTATTGGTCTTTATATCTTTTATCGCGGCGAGTTGCGGCTTAAAAAGCGTCGTAACGAAGGGCCGTCAGAACCTATCAATTCATGAAAAAAGAAATTCACCAACTTTTTAGGTTAGTGGATTTCTTGCTTAACTGTTTTAAATGCTTGTTGAGCCAGTGAAAAATGATTTTATTTTTGATCAGGATCCAAAAACGGCATAATGTAGGCATCGAGGACTTCAAGCGGCAAATCACGCCATTCGTCAGCTACAATTACTTTTTTCAGTAGATTTGCAGTCTTGCTGTTGCTGGTTCTTTGTACCATATCTAAAGCCGTTTCTCCATATTTATTGGTCAGGGTAATATCTGCGCCTGCCCTAATTAAGGCTATTGCGCATAATAAGTTGTCGCCTGGGCTCATTATTACTATTGATCCTGCTACCAGCATCAAAGCTGTATCTCCATTTTTATCCTGCACGTTGACATTGATTCCATCTACAGCCAGAAGCATGCGAACGATTTCTATATGGTCAGTCAATAAAGCAAACATCAAGGCTGTGTAACCATTGTCATCCTGAGCGTTGACATGTGCACCCTTATCAAGAAGCATACGAACGATTTCTGTTTTGCCAGATAATGAAGCTTCAATTAACGCTGTTTCGCCCGATAGGCCTTGAACATTGACATTGACGCCTGTCTCAAGAAGTCTTGCTACTGTTGCGCTATCACCAACTGATGCTGCATTTATTAACAGTCTTGCATTGGGTACTATTGCTCTTTTCAGTAAATTTGCAATCTTGCTGTTGCCGGTTCTTCGTGCCGCATCTGAAGCTATATCTAAAGCCGTTTTTCCGTATTTATTGGTTAGGGTAATATCTGCGCCTGCGTTAATTAAAGCTATTGCGCATGATAAGTTGATGTCTGGGCTCGCAAATACTGATCTTGCCACCCTCATCAAAGCTGTATCTCCATTTTTATTATCCTGCGCGTTGACATTGATCCCATCTACAGCCAGAAGCATACGAACAATTTCTGTTTTGCCACAGAATGAAGCAGCCATTAATGCTGTTCCGCCCGATAGGCCTTGCGCATTGATATTGATGCCTGCCTCAAGAAGTCTTGCTACTGTTGCACTATCACCTTCAAATATTGCATGTATTAACTGCATCTGCTCTCTATTACCTACAAATATCGCAGCATGTATTAACTGCTTCTCATCATTGGAGGAAGGTGCCTGCATTGCCCATCCGTAATTGAAAGAGCCAGCAACAAGAGCAAGTGTCACAAGAAAACATTTAGTCGTATTATTCATAAAAAGCCTCACGTACATAACCTTATTCAAAGATCAATGAGCCGCTTATTTTACGCAACGAGAAAAATAAAACAACCGTGATTGCGTACGGCGGTGGTGAAAGCCTTTCAGAACAAATCAATTCGTGATGATTCTTCGTATCAAAAAGTATAGAATTGTTCATTCTTATTTTTTAAAAAATAGTTCATTAAAATGATGTTGTTGCCATTAAATTTGTTGTTGAAGGGAAAGTTACTATGAAGATGCGTGGCCGATTATTATTATTTTTTCCGCTTATCTTGTGCTCCGGATTGATAATAAATATCAATTCCATTTATGCTATGCAAAATCAAATCAAGTTAGTAGATTTGATTTTTAGAGATTTAGGCCTAGCGCAAAAGCTTTTTGTACTTAGAGACAATCCCGATATGCCATTGGAACAAGGTCAAACCGCACTTATATTGGCTGCAAAAAATGCAAATGTAGAGATGACACAACTTCTTCTTACTGAGCATGCTGATACCAATAAGTGTGATAACTATGGTGAAACTGCTTTAATGTATGCAGTTATGCCATGGAATGTTAGAGCGTCAACTTTACAAATTGTACAGCTTCTTGTTGCAGCAGGCGCAGATTGTGATACAGCTCTTATGTGGGCTTGTTATTATAAGCATGATGATATAGAAAAGTTTCTTGTTGCTGCTGGCGCTGACACCACGCTTGTTGATAAGGATGGTTACAAAGCCCGTACATTGCCTGCCCCTGAGGTGCAGATATTCTGCTCAGACGCTGGACCCATGATTTTTAGATGAGACTGTTTCGCTTCGTCTGAGCAGGATCCAGAAGCGGTTTGATGTACGTATTGATTACGTCAAGAGGACACGCGAATTGCCGTTCGTCAGGCTCTTGCCATTGCCATTCGTTGGCTATAGAATCTCCGCGAATTATTTCTAGCCATTCCTGATGAGCACGTAATAATTTTACAATCTCATTGTTATGTGTGCTTTTTTCGCGCATTAAGGCCAGTTCAAGAGCAGTATATCCACCATTAGTTTTCAGTGTGATATCTGCGCCCACCTCCAGAAGCATGCGAACAGCATTGGTAAGGTCCCAGCATGTTGCAAGCATCAAGGCTGTATAGCCACTATTATCCCGCGCGTTAATATCAGTGTCATCTACAGCAAGAAGCAATGTCATACATTTTATATTTGCAAGAGCACGCATCAAGGGTGTTCTTTCCTGGTCATCTCGAGCATTAACGTTGATGTTTGTTTTAAGTAGCCGATCTACAGTTTCATCATATCCGAATGATGCAGCATTTATTAACTCAAGCTCATTATCGGATAGAGCCCATCCGTAATGAAAAGAACCAGCTATAAGAACAATCATTGCCAGAAAGCATTTAGTTATATTATTCATAGTAACCCTCATTACAAGACTGATATCTCCGCACACACAATATCAGAGATCTTATGCATGGTGAAGGGTTTTCTTTTTATTCGTTTTTTTAACGTTTTTTCTCAATATGCTCACTAATAATTTCCACCACGTCCTCAACTGCCTTTTGCAAGTCCTCATTCATGACATGATGATCAAAAAAATGCTTCTGTTTCTCTTCGGCAATTTCTTGCGCTGCAATTGCTATTCTTCGTTTAATAGTTTCTTCAGGATCACCGCGTTTGTGTAATCGTTGCGCGATTATTGCCGCATCGGTGACATCAAGCCAGATAAGTACCGCTTCATGGATATTGCGCTTCCATGCTCTTGCACCGTTACGATCGGTTATGGCAAGAAACGATTTTCCCTTTTTAAGGTCATCAATAATTGATCGGGGCGATCCGTACCATTTGCCATCGTAGTGATTAGTTTCCAGAAAAAAATCTTCGGCTTTCTTTTTCAAAAAATCGGCTTCGGTAACAAAGTGATAATCAATACCATTTTGTTCTCCTGGGCGTTGTGGCCGTGTGGTGTAAGTGATGACACGCGAAAAAGGGTACTTTTGGCCAATGATATCTAAGACGTTTGTGGCGACGGTTGTTTTGCCACCGCCGGTAGGAGCTGAAAGTATAAAGAGTTTGCCGTTATGCATTGAGCATTCCTTGAAATACCGGTTCCCATTGCTTCTTGAAATTCTTTTCAATCAAATCTGGAAGAGTTTTTATTATAGGATTGATATCTTTAACGAATTTGTCGATGTTAGGTTCTTTTTGTTTCCATACATTGTGCGCAACAAGGCGTTGGCTTTTTTGTACCTCCTTACGAAACGTTTTAGAACGAGCAATACGGATTTGTTGAATGACAGGCTTTTCAATATAAACAAGAAGGCTAGTCTGCGTGAGAGGTACTGTAAAATTAAAGTAGTCTCCGGCTTCGAATTGTTTTTCTTTTGACTCTTTTTTCATTTCAGCAAATGATTGTATCTTCTCATCATTGCATTTATACCATGTTCCGTTGTATTCGACCCATGCATAATAATGTCCCGCATTAATTGTTTCGCCGGTATGAAAAATAACGCCAACAAGATCATATAATTTGTTGCCAAATTTTAGATTAAAAAGTGGGAATGTGTAGGGATAAAGCACTTTGTTCATGCCTTCTCCTTGACGATCTGTGTTAACAGCAAGAATCATGGGCGGATTCTGATCAAGAAGCGTTAAAGAACGCCTGAGCTTTTTGCCGCAGGTACATTTGACATCCAGCTCTTGAACTGATGTAAGTGCTTTCTGTAGATTAGTTGAATTTTTTGCTACGTGAATGGTGAGGTATTTGGGTTGCGCTGGAGCATCAAGACTCTCAGATGTATGAATCAGCTTTTTTTTATTATCACAATATGTTCTTTGTGAGTAATTTACTAAGAAAAATGTATAAGCGTTTCCTGATAGGGGACTCAAAAAATTATTCAAAATATCAGTTGGACTAACAAGCTTTTCTTTCGCTAGAGCATTTATTTTTTTAATAAATGGTTGTAGTGAGAGAGGCCCCCCGAACTTATTTTTTGCATCTATGCTTGCAAGATAGGTTTTCAAAATACTATCAGCCTGCTTGACCTCCTTGAGCGCAGTATTTAATGGTTCAAGAATCCATAGTACCTGCATGAGAGCATTAAAAGAACAAATGTATTCTTTGATAGAATTGAATAATGCAACCGGACGTTTTGGGGGCTGATCGAGTGGCATTGAATGTTCAGTAGCAAAGTCCTTGGGCTCTGCAGGCTTGTCTTCTGGTAGAGGGAGAGCTCCGTAGCTC
>JAHFBS010000138.1 GCA_023249895.1 bacterium
AACTCACGCATTATCACGTCGAGACCAAATACGCCCCCATGACTTTCAAAGATCTTTACAATTTCATTCACCCAGCATAGGCTGAATTGCCTGAATGTCAATAAAAATGCGCTTTGTAAGGGATTATCCAGCATTTATGAAAAACAATTATAGCGATAAATATCCATTGTTCGTTGAGTCTCGCAGACGAGAGCGGCAAGAATCATCATTTCCCGCGAAAAAAAAGGCATTTGGTCAACATTTTTTACGAAAACAGTCGGTTGTTGATCATATGATTGCCAAAGTTGAGGTGACGCCTCAAACCTCGGTGCTTGAAATAGGTTGTGGCGATGGATTTTTGACGCAGGCTGTTCTTGCTCAAACTCCTTGTAAACAATTATGGTCCTATGAAATTGATCCTGAATGGGCTGCAGTAGTTCAAAAAAAAATCACTGATTCACGTTTGACGATCAAACAACAAGATATTTTGACCATTGATATGCACGAGCTTGTTGCCCACAAACCTTGGGTTATTTTGGCTAACCTTCCGTATCAAATCACCTTCCCTATTCTGTTCCTGATTCAAAAACATAAAGATTTGTTTACCGAGGGTGTGGTGATGGTACAAGAAGAAGTTGCTCAAAAGGTTGTCGCGAGTAGCGGCAGGGGATACGGACCGACATCACTTGTGCTCCAGCGTCATTTCACGTGGGAATTATTAGAAAAGATAGAACCAGCAGCTTTTGAGCCTGCGCCCAAAATTTATTCACGCTTGTTGTATTTTAAGCCGGTGCACAATCTTGCGCGGATTAAAAATGAAGATAAGTTTTGGGCTTTTATACGAAGCTGTTTTAAACATCCACGACAAACGTTGCGGAATAATCTTAAGTCGCTTTATCGTGCGCATATGGAGAAAATACCTTCAGAAATCCTTAATTTACGGGCGCAGCAAATGACCTTTGAACATTTTCTGTCGTTATGGACAGAAATTTGCAGTTCTGAAGAGTAGGTGGAAATAAAAATTGAAACGATTTACACTCTGGTCCACTCGGATTACGTGGTTGAGAGTTGTTTAACCGGGAAATCTTATGGAAAAGATGAAGAACTTCAAAACCATTCTGCAAATGATCGGTAATACTCCTCTAATGCGCTTGGAATTTGGTACTAAGCCAACGTTGCTTGCAAAGTTGGAGATGCTTAATCCTGGCGGAAGTATCAAAGATCGTAGTGCTCTTTTTATGGTCGAAGAGGCTGAACGCACCGGTAATTTAAAACCAGGTGGAACCATTGTTGAAGCTTCTTCGGGCAATCAAGGCATTGCGTTAGCAATGATTGGGAAAGTTAAAGGTTATCGCGTTATTATCACTGTTCCTGACCGTACCGCTCACGAAAAAGTTGCTGCCTTGCGTGCATATGGCGCCGAAGTTCACGTCTGTCCTAATACCGATTCTCATGATGATCCGCGCAACTACCATACGCTTGCTGAGCATTTGGCGCATACCATTCCTGGTGCGCATATGCCAAATCAATATTTCAATAAAGCAAATCCACGTGCGCATTACACCACAACGGGACCTGAAATTTGGCAACAAACCGAAGGTAAAATTACCCACTTTATTTGTGGCGCGGGTAGTTGCGGAACAATTTCAGGCGTTGGACGTTATTTAAAAGAACAAAATCCTAACGTCAAAGTAATTGGTGTTGATGCAGCAACCTCGATGTATTCAAGCAAAGAGCCTAAAGCCTACAAAGTTGAAGGTCTTGGTATTGACGTTATTAGCGATACGTTTGATCAAGAAGTAATCGATGAAATTATTCCAATTACTGATGATAATGCATTTGCTATGACCAGAAAATTGGCAACACAACATGGCGTTTTGGTAGGTATCAGCAGTGGTGCGGTAATGCACGTTGCGCTTGAATACACCAAAAAATTAACTGAAAAAGACATTGTCGTTATTATTTTTGCTGACTCTGGACGTAACTATTTGAGCAAAGTATTTGCTCCGGTTGCTCAGTGCGATACAACGGTTAGTGCATGTCAATTCTAAAAAACTTTACTAAATACCAGTCACTTGGAAATGATTTTATTATTTTCGATTGGTATAAAAAGCCATCAACATTCATGCAAATTGAGTTGCAAGGAACTGCGTGGCAGCAATTTGTACAACGCATTTGTAATCGACATTACGGTGTTGGTGCCGATGGCGTATTGATTGTTACCGGCTTTCCACAAACCGGTATGCCTGAAATGCTGATCTTTAATGCTGATGGCACGCAGGCTGAAAATTGTCTTAATGGGCTGCGTTGTGTCGCTCATTATCTTTTTACCACCTATAACTTCCCGCAGCGATTTTCTATTAAAGTTGGCGCGCGTATTGCAGAATGCACGGTGCAACAAGACCCTCAACATCAGACGTGTGAAATCATAACGCGTGTTGGCAAGGTGAGCCACGATCAGGAACAAGAAATCGTCGTCAAGGGACAAGCGCTTAAGGGTGATAGTGCTTCAATAGGTAATCCACATTTTATTATTTTTGATAAGCATACCGAAGAGTGGCTGCGCAGTTATG
>JAHFBS010000139.1 GCA_023249895.1 bacterium
GCATAATGTCAGGCTGCCAATCGCAAAGGGAACCTGCGCTTTGATGACACGGCGCTCGATGTCATATTTTGAAACTTTTTGAAATGCACGCGCTGTTGCGTACACCGGACACGGCGCACCATCTTGTAGTCCCCATATATGATCGGGATGTGGATGAGAAATAATGATTGCCGTTGGACGTGGACGAATGTCAGCAAACTTGCCCTGCCAGTCAACACCACAATCAATCATAATATGCGTTGAACAATGCGAAACAATGCATGCAGCATTGTAAAAATGTTGCGGAGTGCGCGATTCGATAAAGGCTCGCGTGCCTATAAACGTTAACTTCATAACAACCCCTCACCAGCAAATTTAGGGGAGTGTGCCTCAATGTCAAGAGGCGTTGTCAAGATTTCTGTGTTTTGTCTTCTTGAATTCCTTGAGCGACTATTGCGCCAAGTGTTTCGACGGTTATTGCGGTGATCAATCCACCCAAAAGCTTAATAGCAATCTCGCGCTCTGTTTCAATGGCGACCATCCGTTCACTCATTATATCAACTTTTCTCGCAACCATAGACACAATCACCGGCGTTAGGGTCATGATCAAAACACGCAAGAAACGACGTATTTTAAGATGCTCATTTCCATCGAGTACCTTTGAGGTTAAAGCAAACAAGCATTCATCAAGAAGGTACGGCATAACCTCATTTAAAATTTTTCTTATCTTTAGGTAGTCCGAATTTTTTACACCTATTACATAGCTTACGAGTAAAACAGGGTTTAAGCAGGTAATAGAACAGTTCTTCTCAAGTGCTGCGCTTAAAACTTTATTTATTGTATGAGGACACACATATGGATGCTCTTCTATATATTTTTTGAGTTCCTGCAACATCCCCTTACATCCAACATTAAAAGCGCATACTTTTGCCGCATCCAAACCAAGCGACAAATAAGCGCTTTTCGTTCGCCAGTTTTCAAGATCTTCACGCGTATAAGCGTCACTAGATCCAAGAACGCTCAAACAAAAAGCAATAACGAGCACAATATATTTCTTGCATACCATAATTATCCATATCAACAGTGAAAAGACTTTATTTCTGATTTTCCCCAAAAAGCGCCTAATGTTAGCGAACTAGCGAGAAATATCAATGATCGCCAATAAAAACGCTCTTACGCCATCAAAATCACTGACTCAAAATCGCAAAAACGCTACTTTCAAGTTGCATATCCCCAAGCCCTGACACCAAAGCATGTAACGGCTGAAAACTTGAAGCTTTGATAAAAACATGCCGCATTTCGTAATTCTGCACGCGCGAAATAGCCGGACTTGTTGGACCTAGAACCATGGTATTCAGATTCATGGTGGCATTAATGTCTCGTAACTTTGTCGCCACACTAAGTGCATCCGCATCGACTTTTGTTGGATCGCTGTGCTTAATTTCAACACACGCCAAACGTGCGTATGGCGGATACAGCGCCATCTTGCGCATCTCAAGTTCTTCAGTACAAAAATCGCTATATTTAACTTCATCAATGGAATCAAAAATAGGATGATCATGCATCGTTTGTAAAATCACACGACCACCGGCGCATTGACGTCCGGCACGTCCTGCAACTTGAATAAGTTGTTGTAAGGCAGTTTCGCGCGCATTAAATACGGGAAAATGCAAATTTTGATCGGCCCACAACACGCCAACTAACGTAACGCGTGGAAAATGATACCCCTTGGTAATGGTCTGTGTACCAATAAGCATATCAATCTTGCCCTGACTAAACAGCTCAACCGTATTCTGCCATTCACGCTGCTGTTTGGTTGAATCTAAATCAGCACGTTCAATGCGCGCCGTAGGAAAAAGTTCTTGAAAAAGTTGTACCACTTGTTGCGTACCGATACCCTTTTTTAAAAATGACTGGGCCGAAGCGCGACACTCGGGACATGAGGGTGCAATAGGAATTCGATAATCACAATAGTGACAGCGCAACTGCGTAAGCTCACCGTGTCCATCACGATGAAGCGTCAAACTTACCGAACAATGTTTGCAGCGGAAAATAAAACCACAGATCTTGCACTGAACAAAAAAGCTATAACCGCGGCGATTGAGAAATATGATTACTTGTTCTTTGCGTTCAAGACAGCCTCTTACCGCGGTTTCAAGTTCTTTGCTCACCCAAAAATTTCTGCGATTGCGTGGCTGTTGTGACAAAACAACTTTGGTAATTGCCGGGAATACACCGGCAAATCGTTTGGTTATCAAAAACTTTTTCCAGCCATGACGCTCAACGTTGTAGAGTGAATTAAGCGAAGGCGTCGCAGAGCCAAGAACGATGGGAATTTTGTAAAGCGAAGCGCGCCATAAGGCAAGTTCTTTGCTATTCAGTTTTGGATGACGTTTTTCTTGAAACCCCTGCTCATGCTCTTCATCAACAATAATAAGTCCCAAATTTGCACAGGGCAGTAAAACGGGAAGATGCACGCCAATAATCAAAATGGGGTCACCTTGTACCAGCTTTTCCCATACCAAACGTTTCTCAGCCGCCTTACTTGCTGAATGGAATCCAT
>JAHFBS010000023.1 GCA_023249895.1 bacterium
CGATCTATTTCAATGCAGATTTTCTAACCTCACCGAGCAATTCGTATTCGTCGCAACTAAATTTAAAGTAGCTCCTGGATTAATAATAATATTCATATCACCCGACGCAGAAAGGCCATCACCAATTTTTAACGTAGCTTTTCCATTGCGTGCCAAGAGTGAATTGGCTTGAAGTATAGAATTCCCTTTAACATTAATGGTTCCAACGCTCAGTGTTAAGGTAAGATCTGTTTCGAAAGGATGATCAGCGATACTGGGGAAAATATTGTCGTTGTCCAATCCAACAATGCTATTATCAATCGTCAAGAATGATGTGTTTGATTGAAATACCAGCTGCAAAGGCGCCTTAGGATTGGCTAAATCAGAATTATAATATCGATTAAAAATCAATGAAGAATCTTGCACGATAAGATTGGAATTATTATCAATTATAACCATTGAATTTGCTGGATAGCCCCACCCAAACGACCAAATGCCATATTGGCCATAGTTGCCCAAAAGCACATTGTTTTTTATGTTCAGTTTTCTTCTGAAATCAAACCCCGGACCTGTTATTCCTGCAAGAACAAACTCTAGTGGTTGAAATTTACGCACCAAAAATTGAACATTATCAAACGTTGTACTACCAGCAAACGTAATTAATTGAAAATTTCCACGACCCTCCAATGTCATTGGGTCTACATAATACCATGCATTCTTGATCATCATATTTTTTAACGTCACATTGACTCCAAGGACAAACCCACAATAAAGACTATTCGCAAAATCTATGGTATGTCCTTGGCCATCAACAATAATATTTTCAAGCTTTATATTTTGTTTTCTCCTAATATGGGCTCCTGAAGAAACAGTCACATCGCTGTCAAGATAAAGGGTGTACAGCGGCTGACCAAGACTACTTATCTCGCAATCATCATCACTTACAAGTGAAGTATCAAGAAGAAAAGATCCACGGAAACCTTCAAGATGCAGGTTTTGCGTAAGCCTAATTGTGCTATCTGATAAAAAACGTATCTGTTTTTTGATTGATCCATCAATTCCGATGGAGCCCCCTCCACTGACGGAAATCCCTGCATCAAGTTCAACCATCCCATACGCAAAGTCTGTTCCAGTCATCACAAACTCAGTCGTATAAACTATCGCTTTATTAAGATCTGGCCCGCTCAATGTGGTAACGCTTCTACTCAATACTGAGTTCATAGAGAACATAAGTAAGCAAAACAGAATACAAATAAATGATTTAATTTTTACTGTTACCATCAACTCTCCTTTTTAAGAGCTTTTTTAACTACCCTACAGATGTAACAGAAATTAAGACCAAATTAAAGATTATAAAAAATTATAGATTAACCTCTTGCCACAGTTCCGAGTGCTGCAAACAATGCTCAGCAACGAGGCGATTAAAGTTATGGCTTGTTTTAGAGGCGTTAACCGCGCCAAGAAGGCGATACGGCAGAAGGCCAAGATCGCCAATAAGATCGAGTACTTTATGGCGCACGCACTCATCAGGGAAACGTGTGTCATTAAGCAACTCTTGGCCAATAACGATGGTATTACTAAGCGATGAACCCTGCGCCAGTTTGTGTTGTCGCAACAACGGAAGTTGCTCTAAATAACCAAAGGTTCGCGCAGGGGCAATTTTGTCGATAAAGAATTCTGATGGGATTTCAGCAGAAAACGTCGTACAGCCCGCAAGCGGATGATTGAAGTCGGCAGTATATGAGATGGAGAAATGCTCTGAAGGCTCAATCTCAATCGCCCTCCCCTTTTCATCAGCAAAACGCAATTTTTCTTTCGGCGTCAAATATCTTCGTACAGCATCCTGTTCTTGTAGCCCTGCATCGAGAATACCCTGAACGAAAGGAAGCGCACTCCCGTCAAGAATCGGCACCTCATTACCCTGCATTTCGACCACAACGTTATCAACATCAAGCATGCGTAGAGCAGCCATAAGATGCTCAACAGTCGTCACATACCATCCATTGGTCTTAATAACCGTGGCATGCGGCGCGACCTCAGGAATAACGGTGCCTACACGAAACCGCTGCTCAGGATTTGAGGCATTACAAAAAACAACACCGGTATCTTGAGGGGCGGGAACCAAGGTAAGGCTGGAAGCAAGCCCCGAATGAACACCAATGCCAGAAAACTTAACACGCTGCTTTAAAGTTTGTTGTCGTAGCATGATTTATCTCGCTCTGTCGTAAAACAAATAGGGAGCAGAAAATCTGCTCCCTATAATCATAATTTCATCATGTAGCTTAATTTATTCTGCGCTGAAACCGTTAAGTTGAGCTGCATGTGGGTGTTTGTCACCGACATAAATTTTAAGTTTCTTGAGGATTGCGCGATTAAGCTTGTTTTTAGGAAGCATGCCGCGAACACCTAGCATGATAAGCTTGCGAGGGTCCTTAGCAAAAAGATCGCGAGCGGCAATTTCTTTCAAACCGCTACGATAGCCGGAGAATGATGCATATTTTTTGTCGGTCCATTTTTTACCGGTCAAACGAATTTTGTCGCAGTTAGTAACTACAACATAATCACCTGCATCGGTGTGTTGGGTATAAACTGCTTTGTGCTTACCACGCAATAATGTAGCAACGTGCGTGCACAAACGACCGAGTACTTTATCAGAAGCATCAACTACATGCCAACGAGGATTGCGTGCCTCTTTAGCGAGAAAAAACGTTTTATTCATGTCCATGTTTTTTACCCAAACAACTTATAATGATTGATTTCTTAACGAGAAAATCCACTCAATTTTACGGGAAAAAGCTTACTTGGTCAAACAGAAATTCGTCTAACGCCATAGCCCCACAACTTTGTGGTATAAAGCGGTCAACTTATTTCCAAAAAGCGTCACTATATCACGATACGTCAAAAACACAAAAAGCCCCATCAGCAAGAGCCATGACGCAATGTTAATACCATTTTTAATCGACAAAGGAATCTGGCGTCTTAAAATTGCTTCCACAGAAATAAAGGCTATTTGTCCACCGTCAAATACCGGTATGGGCAAAAGGTTGAGCATGGCCAAGTTTATGCTGATAAATGCTAGGAACAACAACAAAGCACTCAATCCATGCTGCGCTGCGCCAGAAATCATGGACATAATCATAACTGGGCCACCAGCACCTTCAAGCGTTCGATGCGCAAAAAGGTATTTGATACCATAAAGAACCATTCCCGCCATCTTAAACGTCTCACGCACACCGGCTGCTATGGCACTAAAAAATGACAGTTTTGGGAGCGGCGTTGCAAGTTCTGCGCCCAAGACGCCAATAGTCTTTCCATCCTCTTCTCGAGATCCCAAGGTAAATGTACGGACAATAACCTCACCTTCACGACGTATAAGCATACGCACACTTCCGTTAGGTGCGCTACGAATTTCATGCAAAAGAACCTCGCGAGCATCGGTCAAAACTTGCCCAACATCGTCCACCAAAGAACGATCATTAACATTAATAATTGCATCACCGGTTTTTATATCGGCAAGTTCTGCAGCAGACCCTTTAACAACATTGCCCACCACAACGGCTTGAGGCCCCGATGATCCGACCATAAAAAGAGACGACAAAACTAAAACAGCAAAAATAAGATTAAAAAGAATGCCGCCACTCATCACCAAAACTTTTTGCCAATAGGGCTTAGTTTCAAATGACTCAGGACCTACGGCTGATGCAAATTCTTGAGCCCCCTGCCCAACTTCTGCGTGGCCGGCAATTTCTACATACCCACCCAACGGAATAGCCGCCAACCGAAAATGAGTAGTTCCTATCTTTTTGCGAAATATCTCTGGCCCAAAACCGATAGAAAATGTAGGCGTATGAACGCCAAAAAGTTTACAGAAGACAAAATGCCCGCATTCGTGAATGGTAATCAAAATCCCGATTCCTAACACCGCCCAGACCAAAGGAAGCATTTTGACGCTCAGAAAACCGAATATTGCATGAATTGACATAAAAACCTCATCTTTTACTTGACTGTTTTCAAGGCTTAAATTTGCTTACTTTTATAAGGAAAGTATGACAGAAGATATCAGGAGTTACCATTTTTGCGAGCTTTCAGTTTTATAATATTTTCTATTTGACAATTTAATACCATTGAGCGATAATCACATCAATACGAAGAAACTACTTAAAAAATGGGGGATTTTATGAAGAAAACACTATTTTTATTCTCTTTTTTCATCGTATTATCATCTTTTGGTGGCTTAAATGCTCAAAAAATGTGTTTCAACCCCCAAAACCTTGATGATCTTTATACAACTCAAATAGCACTTGCGGCACAAGATCCTGAGCTTTGCATCATTATGTCTAGCCAACAAAACAAACTTAACGTTTTGCGCAAAACACCAGATAAGCTTGTAAAAGCGCTTCAAAATCAAGCACAACTAGTAAAATTTCTTAAAAATCCAACCCCTCTCTTAAAAGCGCTTCAAAAGACCAAAAGGGCTTGGCGCGTTTAACACAGGCGGGCACAACTTTAATTCCAAGGCGACAATGAGTTTGTCGCCTTTTTCGGTTTCGGCCAACCAGTCGTCCTATCCATCAAATAATTTGCAACGTGCGTAAAAAATCACAGCTTTATTTTTTACTTGAAAAAATTACGAAAAAAGATACAATTGGAGCAGTTGTCCGCGTAAAACCGCGAAACTTCGTCAAAGTTTCCGGGTCAAAAAACCCCCACGGGGCCAGTGGTTTTTACCGACAAAAAAAGTTTAAGTGGATCATAAGTAAGGTTAGGATTTTAGCGTATGCCAACAATAAACCAGCTCGTGCGCTTTGGTCGTGAAAAGCGAAAATACCGCACCAAATCTCCTGCGTTGAGTGCATCGCCACAACGACGTGGTACATGTATTCGTGTTTCAACCATGACACCAAAAAAACCAAACTCAGCTTTGCGTAAAATCGCACGTGTTAAGTTGACAACGGGCAAAGAAATCACCGCTTATATTCCTGGTGAAGGCCATAATTTGCAGGAGCACTCAATTGTGCTGGTACGCGGCGGAAGAGTAAAAGATCTTCCTGGTGTACGTTATCATATTGTTCGCGGAACATTGGACTGTGCCGGTGTAGAAGGAAGAATGCAAGCTCGTTCATTATATGGAGCCAAGCGTAAGAAAGGTGAAAAATAATGCCACGTCGTAAAAAAGTTCTTACACGTAGAGACATTGGCGTTGATGCACGCTTTAATTCCTTCGTTGTTCAAAAATTAATCAATATCATTATGGAACGCGGCAAAAAAAACATTGCCCGTTCTATCGTTTATGAAGCATTTGATATCTTGGCTCAAAAAAGCGGCGGCGATGACAAAAAGGCACTCGCTCTTTTTGACAAAGCATTCGAGCAAATTAAGCCTTATGTCGAAGTTAAATCTCGTCGTGTTGGTGGCGGTGTCTACCAAATCCCAACCGAAGTTCGCCCTGAGCGTCAAATGTCCCTTGCATTCCGTTGGCTTATCGAAGCCGCAACAGAACGCCCTGACAAAACCATGGGCAAACGTCTTGCAAACGAGCTTCTTGAAGCAATAGACGGCCACGGCAACGCAATTAAAAAGAAAAATGACGTCCATCGTATGGCAGAAGCAAACCGTGCCTTCTCGCACTATGCATGGTAGGTACAGGGACTGCAATGAGTACACACAAATTAGATCGTTATCGTAATATAGGCATAGCAGCCCACATTGACGCAGGTAAGACAACACTTACCGAGCGTATTCTGTTCTACACTGGTGTTTCACACAAAATTGGTGAGGTTCATGAAGGCGAAGCCGTTATGGACTGGATGGAACAGGAACGCGAGCGTGGCATTACTATTACTGCTGCAGCCACAACCTGTAAATGGCAAGATCATCAGATCAACATTATTGACACCCCAGGGCACGTCGACTTTACCATCGAAGTAGAACGCTCAATGCGTGTTCTTGATGGAGCCGTAGCAGTTTTTGCTGGCGTTGAAGGTGTTGAACCTCAATCAGAAACCGTCTGGCGCCAAGCAGATCGTTATAACGTTCCTCGTCTTGCATTTGTTAATAAGCTCGATCGTGTCGGCGCTGATTACTTTGCAGTTGTTAAAGAAATCGATGAAAAATTGCACGGCAATGCGCTTGCTATGCAAATTCCAGTTGGTGAATCCGAAAACTTCCGCGCTATTATTGACGTTTTATCAAAAAAGATGGTTACGTTCGACGAAGAATCACAAGGCGCCAAAGTTGAATGGAAAGAAGTTCCTGCTGAATATCAAGAACAACTTGAAAAGCTCTACACCAAGATCGTTGAAAGAGCCTGCGACTTTAACGATGCAATGGCTGAAAGATATCTTGACGGCAAAGAAATAACCGTCGCTGAAATTAAAACAGCTATTCGCAAAGGCGTTCTTGAACAAAAAGTGACTCCTGTTTTTGGCGGTTCAGCTTTCAAAAACAAAGGCGTTCAGATGTTGCTTGATGGCGTTGTCGATTACTTGCCATCACCTCTTGATATTCCACCGGTCAAAGGTATTGATCCTGATACCAAAGCAGAAGTTACACGCCCAGCAGATCCAGACGCTCCATTTAGCGCGCTGGCATTCAAAATCATGATGGATACTTTTGTTGGTTCATTAACCTTCGTCCGCGTTTACTCAGGCACATTGAACGCTGGTTCGTACATTTTCAATGTCTCCAAAGGCAAAAAAGAACGCGTCAGCCGTTTGCTTAAGATGCATGCCAACAAACGTGAAGAAATTGATTCAGTATCAGCTGGTGATATCGCCGCAGTCGTTGGTATTAAAGAAGTCATGACGGGTGATACGCTTGCAGACGAAGAGCATCCAATTATTCTTGAATCAATCACAACTCCAGATCCTGTTATGCATATTGCAATTGAGCCTAAAGGCAAAGCTGACTACGAAAAAATGGTCAACTCGCTTCGTAGACTTATGCAAGAAGATCCATCCTTTAGATTTAGCTACAACGCAGATACCGGCCAAACAATTATTTCCGGTATGGGTGAACTTCACCTCGAAATTATCGTTGACCGTCTTCTTCGTGAATACAAAGTCGAATCAAACGTTGGCAAAGCTCAGGTAGCCTACAAAGAAACCATTCAACGCTCTACAGAAGCTGAAGGTAAATTCATTCGTCAGTCAGGCGGACATGGTCAGTACGGTCACGTTTGGCTCAAAGTCGAACCACTTGAACGCGGTAAAGGCTTTGAATTTGAGAATGACATTACCGGCGGAACAATTCCTCGTGAATTTATTCCTGGTATTGAAAAAGGCGTTGAAGAGGCTCTTACATCTGGTGTGCTTGCCGGATACCCAGTCGTCGATTTGAAAGCAACTGTTTTTGATGGTTCCTTTCACGATGTAGACTCATCCGAATTAGCATTTAAGATTGCAGCTTCTATTGCGTTCAAGGAAGCAGTTATGAAAGCAAGTCCCGTTATCCTTGAGCCAATTATGAAAGTTGAAGTATTAACGCCTGAAGAACACATGGGCGACGTCATGGGAGACCTGAACTCACGACGTGGAAGAATCATGGGAATGGAAAGTCGTAAAGGCGTTCAAGTTATTACGGCTGAGGTTCCTTTGGCGGAAATGTTTGGTTACTCGACAGAACTCCGCTCATTGACAAAAGGACGCGCAAACTACTCCATGCAATTTGAAATATACCGCGAAGTTCCTAAAAACGTTCAGGATTCAATTGTTGGTAAAAAATAACTGTCATATCATCACTAGATAGAAGGATCAAGCAATGGCTAAGGGCGTATTTGAACGCAAGAAACCGCACATAAACGTTGGCACTATCGGCCACGTTGACCATGGTAAGACCACCTTGACGGCTGCTATTACTAAAGTTTTAGCAGAACAAGGCATGGCCGAATTTAAAGCCTATGATCAAATTGATAAAGCTCCAGAAGAAAAAGCACGTGGTATTACTATTAACGCAACCCACGTTGAATATGAAACCAAAAATCGTCACTATGCACACGTTGACTGCCCTGGTCACGCTGACTATGTAAAAAACATGATCACCGGTGCAGCACAAATGGACGGTGCGATTCTTGTCGTATCTGCACCAGATGGTGCTATGCCACAAACACGTGAGCATATCCTTCTTGCTCGTCAAGTTGGTGTTCCTGCTGTCGTTGTCTACCTCAACAAAGTTGATATGGTCGACGATCCAAGCATGATAGACTTGGTCGAAGAAGAAATTCGTGAACTTCTAACAAAAAACAACTTCCCAGGCGATAAAACTCCTATCGTCCGCGGCTCAGCCCTCAAGGCACTTGAAGGCGATAAGAGTGAAATAGGCGTCCAATCAATTCTTAAATTGATGGAAGCTGTTGATACCTTTATTCCTACTCCAAAACGCGACGTCGAAAAACCTCTTTTGTTGCCTATTGAAGACGTTTTCTCAATTTCTGGTCGTGGAACCGTTGTTACCGGCCGTATTGAGCGTGGTATTGTTAAAGTCGGTGACGAAGTTGAAATCGTCGGCTTTAAAGACACCGTAAAAACTACCGTCACCGGCGTTGAAATGTTCAACAAAGAACTCAAATCTGGTGAAGCTGGTGATAACGTAGGGCTTCTCCTTCGTGGTACCAAGAAAGAAGACGTTGAGCGCGGCCAAGTTATCGCGGCAACTGGAACAATTACTCCTCATAAGAAATTCAAGGCACAAATCTTGGTTCTTAAGAAAGAAGAAGGCGGCCGTCATAGCCCATTTTTCACCGGCTACCGCCCACAATTCTACTTCAGAACAACCGACGTTACCGGTACTGTTTCACTTCCAGCAGGACGTGAAATGGTTATGCCAGGTGATGACGTTGAAGTAACAGTTGAACTCGTCAGCAAAATTGCTATGGACGAGGGCATGAAGTTTGCAGTTCGTGAAGGCGGCAGAACCATTGGTGCTGGCGTTGTTTCAAAGATTCTTGAATAAGGTTGAGCACAGATTATGAAAAAGCAACGTATACGTCTTACGCTCAAATCCTATGATCACCGTCTTTTGGACAATGCAGTCCGACAGATTGTTATGGCAGTAAAAAGAACAGGTTCCCAAGTTGTGGGACCTGTTCCACTCCCTAACAAAAAACGCATTTTTACCGTTCTACGTTCTCCCCACATCGACAAAAAATCACGCGAACAGTTTGAAATCATTACGCACAAACGTATCCTTGACATTGTTTCTCCTGCAGAACAAACCATGGATGCCTTGATGAAGCTGAATATTTCTGCTGGTGTCGATGTTGAAATCAAATAGTGATGATTAGGATAAACAACCATGTTGAACAAAGTACTCGGAACTAAAATTGGCATGACCCAATTGTTTGATAAAAACGGCGATGTTGTTCCAGTAACGGTCGTTGATGTCAACCACTGGTTTGTCACACAGATAAAAACGTCTGAAAAAGACGGTTATAATTCGCTACAACTCGGTTTGTTGCGAGCACGATACAGAGGGCAAGAGTTTTC
>JAHFBS010000024.1 GCA_023249895.1 bacterium
GCCATCAGCACCGCGATTGAAATTAGACGTAAAGTTACATTCTGGAAATTTTGAACAGCCTATGAATTCGCCATTCTTACTCCAGCGAATTACCAAGTTGTTTTTGCACTTAGGACATTTCAGATCGGTCTCAACCGTTTTTTTATCAACCACTTTGCCCCCAAAAGCAACAAGGTCTTTACTGAACTTGTCATAAAATTCATTCAAAACATTATCACGCTCGATATCGCCCTGCGCGATTTTATCCAAATCTTCTTCCATCTTAGCCGTAAACGTCACGTTAAAAATATCAGGAAGATTTTTGACCAACATCTCGTTAACCTTTTTCCCAAGGTCGGTCGGCATAAACTTTTTTGCCTCTTTGGAAACGTAACCACGTTTCTGTACCGTCGACAAAATAGTCGCATAAGTACTAGGACGCCCTATGCCCCGCTTCTCGAGCTCCTTGACCAACGTCGCTTCAGTATAGCGTGGTGGCGGTTGGGTGAAGTGTTGTTTTGGGTCAAGCTTCTTGAGATCAAGTTGACCTTTTTCTTTAACTTCTTTTGGAATTTTGACGGCTTTTGCGTCTTCTTCGTCTTCTTCAACAAGGTAAACTTTTAAAAATCCATCAAACATCAAGGTCGAACCGGTTGCCCTAAAAAGATAATTACCGCCCTCGATCGAAACCTGCCGTTGGAAATACTCAGCAGCTTCCATTTGGCTTGCAACAAAACGCTTCCAAATCAAATCATAAAGCTTTGCATGATCAGGCGCTAAATAATGTGATATAGCGCTTGGCTGACGACTCACATCAATCGGACGAATGGCTTCGTGCGCGTCTTGAGCACCCTTTTTGTCATACACATTTGCCTGTTTGGGTACATAATTTTTGCCGTATTCATCACCAATAAATGAACGTACTGCGCTTAATGCCGTGTCAGAAATACGCAAAGAGTCGGTACGCATGTAGGTAATTAATGCCTCAGGACTATTTTTATCGCCCAACGACACACCTTCATACAGCTGTTGCGCTATCGACATGGTACGGTCAACCGAAAAACCAAGTTTATTATAGGCATCCTGCTGCAGTGTACTGGTCATAAAAGGAGGTGCCGGATTCTTGGCGCGCTTTTTTTCAGCAATTTTGGTGACAACAAAAGTTTCTTTTTTAAGGGCGGCAAGAACTTTATCAACATCTTGCTTGCTTTTAAGTTCAATATTTTTATTGCCGATTTTTACTAACTCAGCAAGCAGCTCTGCACCCGGCGCAGCACTAAATAAACCGTGGATTGTCCAATACTCTTCAGGCTTGAAGGCAACGATTTCTGCTTCGCGATCGCACACTAACATTACTGCGACCGATTGCACGCGACCAGCCGAAAGGCCTTTGCCAATTTTACGCCACAAAATGGGCGAAACTTCGTAACCTACCCAACGATCCAAAATGCGTCGTGCTTGTTGCGCGTTGACCAAATGCATATCAACATCAGCCTTGTGTTCAATTGCCTGTGCAATAGCAGGTTTGGTAATTTCGTTAAAGGTAATACGGTGAATCTTATCGGAATCCGCAAAAACCTTTTCTATCTCCTGCCCAATATGCCATGAGATGATTTCTCCCTCGCGGTCAGGGTCAGAGGCCAAAAATATTTCGCTGGAATTACCAGCTTGTTTGCAAATATCTGCAATAACCGATGCCTTATCCTTAATGACATCATATTTGATTTCAAGGCGACCTTCATCATCACGCGTAACGCCAAGCTTACGCTGTGGTAAATCTTTAATGTGGCCAAAGGTCGACATTATTCTAAAATCTTTACCCAGAAATTTTGAAATCGTTTTGATTTTAGCTGGGGACTCTACAATCAATAATTTGGGTCCGTCTTCTCTCATACTTTTTTTTCTTCGCATCCCATGCCCCCTACAGTTATGCCGTTACAATTTAAGTTTTCTCTTTTACCAGGTGCCAAGCTTTTGTCAAAACATTTATTGACTTCAGTCATCTTCAGTTTTAAATTAATATTTTTTATTTGTCAATATACTAATATTTTAAAATTACATTAGAAAATTATTTACGCTCTTTTTGGCACTCTTTTTCATTTCTTTCCAGAATGTTAAAGTATACCGCTGTTTATATCTACATGTGTGAAAGGGATGCGATGGCAGAAATGTCACTTAAAGAATACTGGCGCGAATCATTGGTACCATTCAAAAAAGATAACCTCAAAATGTTTCTCTTGGGAACATTGGCAACCAGTATACGTGCGGCAACCACTCTGCTTTTTTTGTTTTGGTGGATTGTACCGACAATTACTGGGATTGCCCTGGGATGCCTCTATTGCGTCTACAATTACAGCCGATATCCCCGAACTATGCTTCTTTTTAGTGGCATGCTTTTAATTTTTGGCGTTATCTTGGTTGTTGCCTTTTGGTATCTGATTTTACTTGCATCCCGACCATCGCTTGAACCTAAAACCAAAGTTTATTTTAGTAACTATATGCACACGTGGTGGGTGATGCTCATTCTAACCATTTTGGTACCCTGCAATAACCTTGCCAGCATTACTGCTGCACCGATGATGACGATCATTCTTTTGTTCTTTTTTGATACCGATCTTTCAGTTGATTCTCTTGCAGCCTCATTTATACGCGGCACCAAAGCATTTATTTATTTTTTACCCGGACTTGTTGCGCTCATGCTCATGTGGTCTGCTTGTCTTTTGGTCATGGTTGGCTTTTGCTGGGCAATGAGCATTCTTATCTCATGGCTTATGGGTTTTGTGGGCGCCTCCGTTATAGCAACACTTATTTCATCAATTATCACCGTGACGTTGGCTACACTTATTGCGATAAAACTTTTTATACTTTTTGCCGCTGCCGTAACGGTCTATTACGTTAAAATTAAGCACGAACATCACGACTTATTTTTTGTATGAAAAAAGCTTTTCTGGCCATCAGAACAACAGCTACCTACATCATTTGGATTGTCTGCGTTCCTTCATTAATGCTCATCTGCGGAATTCTTGCGTGTTTACCTACACGTTTGCGCTATGACAATCGATTATATTTTGTGGTAAGCACTTTTATCAGTCACTTTATTCTGCGTGCTTCAGGAATAAAACTTGCCATCTCAGGCCGTGAAAATTTACCACGTTATCCGCAGGCTCCTGCCATATTTGTTATGAATCATTGCTCATCACTCGATATTCCACTGGTCGAAATCGTTGCAGGAACCTATCCCCATGTCTGGCTCAGTAAAGCCTCATATGGCAACATACCCCTCTTTGGTTTTCTACTCAGACGCATGCATGTACTTGTCGACACAACAAGCAGAAAAGATGCGGGCGCTGCGCTTATAAAAACCTATTCTCTCCTTAAAAATGCTTCACGGCACGCGCTGGTTTTTCCTGAAGGCACACGTTCTCTTGATGGCAACGTGGGGAATTTTTTCTCAGGCTTTGCACTCCTTGCAAAAAAACTTAACCGTCCGATTATCCCTGTGGTGATTTCAGGAATACACAAGGTATATCCAAAAAATAGTCTGATTATTGATTCCCTTGCTCCCACGGTTACAATAACTATCGGCAAACCATTGCTTTGCCCACCATCAGTATCATCAGACGAGTTTGCCACGAACGTTCATCACTATTTTAAAGACGCCTTAGCAAACGCAGGTCGATAGTTATGATGCTTCATTGCGCTTATTTCGATCTTATTTATATTCTTGGCCCTTTGTTGGCCATAGCCACCATCTATCGCGTAAAATTTTATCGGCAGGTACGTTACAGCTACCCACTGACCCAACAATGCCTCAATCATGGATTGGCCCAAAAAATCCCTTACACAACAATATTTTCTCTTCTTCGCTTCGGAACTCTGCTAAGCCTTTTATTTCTGGTGTTACGCCCTCAATGGCTTGACGAGAAATCATACGTTAATGTTGATGGCGTTGATATTGTGCTCACGCTTGATGTTTCAGGAAGCATGCAACTTCTTGATGATCCTGACGATCAACGGCAGCGTATTGATATCGCCAAAGAAGAAGCCATTCGTTTCATTGAAAAAAGAACGAACGATCCTATTGGTATTGTTATTTTTGGCCGCGAAGCACTTTCACGCTGTCCACTTACACTTGATAAAATGATACTCAAAGAAATAGTTGGCAGTATTGAACTGGGCAGCATTGATCCTCGCGGCACGTGGCTGGGCACCGGACTTGCCACGGCGATCAACCGACTCAGAACATCACAAGCAAAAAGCAAAATCGTTATTTTACTGACTGACGGACAACCAACACCGCCCGAAAAAATAGAGCCGCCCCTTGCCATCGAAATGGCAAAAAAATATGGCATCAAGGTTTACACTATCGGTATCGGCAATGAGCACGGAGGCTACATCCGTAATCCTTTTGGCATGCTTGCTCAGGCACAGGAAGAAGGACTTAACGTTGCGCTGCTCAAAACTATTGCCGAACAAACCGGGGGTATTTTCTTCAGGGCTCAGAACCAAAGCGATATGCGCATGATTTATGACAAGATTGATAGCCTTGAAAAAACAAGTCTGCAGACAACCGTTTTTCATAATTACTATGAAGCTTTTTTAAACTTTATCTGGATCGTACTGTTGTTTTTTGGACTTGAGCTTGTGTTGCGGCTCTTCATCTGGCGAGGGATTTTGTCATGACCTCTTCATCAATCATCCATTGGGCCGGTTTTGATCGTATCGTTTTCTTGCCACTTTTTTTGATTCTTATTTTTTTTATTATCAGAAACTATCGTCGCATTCTTGCCTCGGTTACTCAATTAACTCACGTTGCTCATCGCACAACAATCTTTGCGCATTTTTCCCCACATCGCCATCTGGCTAAAGCAATACTTTTGTGCAGCGGAGTTATATTTATATTTCTTGCACTCTTGCAACCTCAGTGGGGCAAAAAAGAACACGTAATCATGCAAGAAGGCCGCGACGTGCTTATCCTGTTAGATATTTCTCGCAGCATGAACGCCAAGGATATAAAGCCCACGCGGCTCGAATTTGCAAAGCTCAAGATACGAGCCCTTCTTGATAAACTCGCATGTGATCGTGTTGGCCTTATTGTTTTTTCGGGCTCTGCTTTTGTCCAATGTCCACTTACCGCAGATCATGCAGCATTTCTTATGTTTCTCAATCACGTTGATACCGAAATTGTCTCGTCAGGAACAACTGCACTTGATACCGCTCTAACCAAAGCGCTTGAAGTTTTTGGCACCGCGCAGGGAAGAAAAAATAAATTGGCTATTCTGCTTACCGATGGCGAAGATTTTTCGTGCAATCTTGATACCGCAAAAAGCAATGCCCTAAATGACAACTTGCACGTTTTTGCGCTCGGTATTGGCACCAAAGATGGCGCACCCATTCCAACATTTGCACCTGATGGAACACAATCAGGAAATGAGACCAACGAAAAAGGAGAAATTGTATTATCACGGCTCGGGGAAGAAACCCTCAACACCCTGTGCTCTCAGATTCACGGACATTACGTCCCAATGACATACGATGATGGCGATATTGATACGATTGCCACACAGGTTGCTCATTATGAAAAAGAAAAGTTTGGCTACACCAAAATATCTATGTTTGAAGATCAATACCCATGGCTTCTTGGTATCGCGTGGATATGTCTGCTTTTAGAATGGATTTTGTAATGATAGCAGCACTCATATTTTTCGTCCTTGTTAGCGCTAGTCCCCTCAATGCATGGAGCTTGTTTGGCACAAAACCACTCACTCCTGAAGAAAAAATCCAACAGCTACAGAAACAACAGGTCGACCATCCGGACGATCCGGTCGTAAACTACAATCTTGGCGTCGCGTTGTATCGCATTAACCGGCTGCAAGAAGCTCAATCCAACTTTGAACGCACGCTTGCACATATCAAGAGTCATAACAAGCTCGAAAGGCAAGCACTCTTTAACAAGGCAAATACCGAACTTAAACTTACGGTTAATATGCTTCCACCTCACTGGGAAGAGCAAAAAGATCTTGATCAACAAATAGTATCTGAGGCTCTCAAAACCATTAATCAAGCAATTCAGGAATATCAAAAGCTTCTCGATCTTGAGCCCAAAAACATCAAAGCCCAGACCAACAAGAAATATGCCGATGAAATAAAAAAGAAGCTTGAAGAAAAGAAAAAGCAGCAGCAACAAAATAAACAAGATAAACAAAACGACAAGCAAGAAAAATCACAAGACAACAAGCAAGATCAACAAAAAGAACAACATAACGAACAAAACAATCAAAAACAGCAGCAAAGCGAACAACAAAAACAAGAGCAACAGGCGCAACAACAACAACAAAATGCGCCGCAAGAACAACAGCACGCAGAATCAGAGCAAGCACAACAACCACAAGAGAGCTCAGAAGAACGCCGCATGCGCGCGCTACTTGAAAATCTACAGTCAGATGAAACAGAACGCCAAAAAGCACTCGTTCGACAAAATGCAATGAATCAACAGCCACCACAACAAGGACAAAAACCATGGTAAGAAAAGTTGTTCATTTCGCGTTATGTATGCTTTTTTTTTCATGTAGAGCACAAGAACCAACGGTAACGCTTGAACTTCGTGATATAGCCAACTTACGGCAAGCGGACGGCTCAGAACAAAAAGCGGTAGCGCCAGGACAATTATTTACCATCATCGCTAGTATCAGCGGCAAAGATCGCACGTCGGGCGAGCTTGCTATCCAAGGTCTTGAGAAATTTCGTGTACAAGGCCAAGAAACCTCCAATAAATTTATGTTTATGAATGGTAGGCTTACCGCTAACATTCAGAAAATTTTAACCGTCCAGGCAGGCAACCCAGGAATCTATACGATTGGACCTGCAACCATTGCCCGGGGAGATAAAAAAATCTCGTCAAATAGCCTCACGCTGCTTGTTGATGAAAAAGCGGCGCCGCAACAACAAACACCAACCACAAACGCGCACAATCAACAACCTGCAACGCAAGAATCAACTGCTTTTTGCAAACTTGTTGCCGACAAACAAACAGCAGTTGCCGGGGAACCTATTACAATTGATTTTCAAATTTATGCACGAGGGGCAATTCTTGAAATGGCACTTGAGCCTCCTCACTTTGAAAATTTTCTTGTTAAACAGATTAAAAATCCAATCGTCAAAGATGTTACAGTCAACGGGGCCCCTTATAAAATGCAACAACATACCTTTATTCTTTTTCCCCAAAACGCGGGAACCACTACAATAGCCCCACTTCGCCTTGTCTATGCAATACCTGTTCAACGTAAAATACATCACCCTCACCGCGGTTTTTTTGATGATGCTTTTTTTGATTCCTTTATGGGCCCTCGCGCCGTACAACAACAAGCACAATCTAATGGGCTTACCATCAAAGTCACACAGTTACCAAACCATCATGAAGCAATCGATGGCGTTGGCACATTTTCCGGTTTTCACGCGCATCTTGATAAGCATGAAGCCGTCATTGGCGAGCCGGTAACACTCACCATCACCCTTGAGGGTAAAAGTAATCTTGAACAGGTCGCGTTACCTAAACCAGTGTTGCCGGAAGGATTTCGTTGCTACGAATCAAAAACGCACATCGAAGAGAACTTAGACTCCGAATATCGTGGCGGTAAAAAAATTGCCGAATACATCATTCAGGCAACTAAAGCAGGAATGATGACCATCCAGCCGCAAAATATCCTCGTTTATGACACCACAGACAAGACATTCAACAAGCTTTCTACCGAATCACTTGCACTCAACATCAAACAAGGCGAAGCGCAAGCCGTTGGCCAACAAACACCATCCACCCCACAACCCTCAACAACACCCAAGCAAACCGAACAAATTGCTCAGGACATTGGCTTCATCCAAGAAAACTTCATGCCGTGGGCACATACATCGTTGCCTTGGTGGCTTTTTATTCTTTTGCTTTTCCTGCCGCCTGCATTTTGCTATCGCGCTAGCGCGCGCAATCTTTACCAAAAAATTTCTTTCCTGCGCGGCACAACGCGACAGAGCGCTAAAATACTCGAGCAAGCTAAACAAGAACTTAAGCTTCTTGAACACAATAATAAAGTTACGCAGCTTCACCACTTTTTCATCGCACATGTTGCTGGCTATGACACACAAAATCCCGAACATATCACCGAGTCAGATATCGAAACCATACTCCGCACTAAAGGGTGGGCGACTGATAAAATCAGCGAGTTTTTAGATTATTTAAATACGTGCGCTCAGTTTAGATTTACTACTACACGCACCACCTCAACACATGAATGCGCAGAACTTTTCAAAAAAGCTCGCTACTGGCTTGTCATGCTTAATCACTGAAAGGGGCTTATGTTGCACTTACTCTTCACCACCATTTTGTTCTTCTGCACCATGCACGCACAATCATCATCAGAGGCACAAAACCTCTTTTTTAATGCAAACGAATTATACAAAAATGGTTCCACCGATCAGGCATACCAGCTGTATCTAAAAATTGAACAGCCAACTCCCGCCGTATATTTCAATCTTGGCAACTGCGCCTACCGTCAAGGAAAATATGGCATAGCTCTTGCTCATTGGCACCACGCCGAATGGAACTGGGGACTGTCTGATCATGAAATGTTGCGTAAGAACAAAGCGCTCGCACAAGAAAAACTCCATGTTGCACAACAGCAAGAAGAGGCAACGCTTCTCACCATTATTGGATCAGGCATAACGGCAACATGGCACACACTTTTAACCTATGCGCGGGCAATCAACTTGTTGTATCTTCAGCTGTTTTTTTTATTGTTATGGCTTCTTTTATTTTCTCTCCGTGCATTGAAACGCTCAACCAAAATTCATAAAATTTGCGCACTTTTTTGTTGTAGCCTTGTCGGCATCTTGATGGGACTAAAAGGCATTGCTGCCGCCCAAAACAAGGGAATTATCATCAAAACTCCAGCAATTCTCATATCAGGGCCCCAAAAGAGTGGTTTTGCCACGCTGGGGCGGTTGAATGAGGGGCAAGAAGCTGATATTCTCGGAGAGTCGGGGGATTTCTATAAAATCCATACCAATCACACAACCGGTTGGATCGACAAGCAGGTCGTTGAAAAATTGTAGTTTTTTATCCTAAAAAAGTGGAGTTAAACCATGAACACCCAACTCAAGGTGAATAGTCCTTTCTTCTTTATAATTTTGGCGCTACCAGCCGCCCTTCTTCTCAGTAGCTG
This sequence comes from bacterium, assembly GCA_023249895.1. Lineage (GTDB taxonomy): Bacteria > Babelota > Babeliae > Babelales > RVW-14 > UASB124. The sequence goes on from JAHFBS010000024.1 coordinate 9,192, forward strand.
CGGTCACCAAGAAACAGCAGGCGGCATTATTGGTGCCGGTACTGGCGCGGCTATAGGTACTGCCGTCACAGGGCATCATGATCATGGCACGGGAGCTGTTATTGGCGCTCTTGCAGGCGGTATTTTGGGTTCTGCTATAGGACGCGACGGCGATGAAGAAGAGGCACAAGAAGAACACGCTAA
>JAHFBS010000140.1 GCA_023249895.1 bacterium
CACTGTTGGGCAAGGGGCATGAGGCGTATTACAGCGTAGGCGGAACGACAATGCATTTTGATGATTTTGAAGAGATCAGGAATTTTTAAGAGATACCAAGATACTTTTATCTTCTTATTTTGTTCAATGCCTTTTGAATTCGCAACGATGCCGGCGGACGGCCAGGGTGGTCGGCATAGCCAAATCGGAAACGATGCACTGTTTTGGAAAGCGCACTGCGCAGATAATAAATCCAGTAGCGACATTCAAAATCTGCGGGCAAGGAGCGTACCGTGGTGTAACCCTCCAAAAAGGTTGCAAGCATTGAATCCCGAAAAAATGTTCCCCAAAAAGCTATTTCAAAAACAGGATCCCCAACCATGGCATCTTCCCAGTCCACAAGCGCCGTAATGCGTTCGCCATCATCTGAAAGACAATTTTGATTCCCAACATCACCATGTAAAAGCGACGTTGGTACGTCGTAAAACATATGCTGATATGTAGTTAATACGCTAAGAATATCGGCTGCTTCTGATGATGTAATTGCATTAATTTTCTGGCACAATTCAACATGCTCATCAAGTCGTAGCATTATGTAATCTGCCCACGAGGCATGAAGGCCGTAAGGCATCTGATCTGAGACAAGAAGCGAGGTAATTGAGAGCGGGCCGTATCCAGAAAACGTAATAGTGTGCACACGTGCAAGATATGCGCCTATCGCACGCAGTAGGCACGGGGGCATATATTGTGTTTGTGCATTTTCAAATGATTTGAGTGTTGAGCCAGAGACCTTGGTCATCACTTGATAATCAATATCGACAGCACTCCGAGAAACATCGACATCAATAATTGTTGGCGCGCCTAATCCGTGTTTATGCAATAAAGGATAAATCCGTGATTCAATTAAAAAATCCCACGCCCTACTAAATTCGGGCACACGATTAACACGGACAATCAAAGGCGCCCCAGAAGAATGCTCAACCTGATACAAAAGTCGAAAAGTCCCAGCACCGAGCAATGGGCTGATACTAATATTATGGAGACCTAAACGTTCTTGTGCGATATATGCGACAAACGAACGGTAATGCTCAGACTCGACTGCACGAGTTTGTTTGAGACCTGTACAGATGTCACCGAGATCGGCGACATCTGTTTTTGCGTAAAAAATTGTTTTTCGCTTGGTGTCGGCAGCAATAAGATCCGAATGGTTTATTAACACAGACCATCATACCCAAATTGCTTAAGCATCACGATTGAGGTTGAACGAATCTCTGCCTTTTCTTGCGCTGATAATTCATGCATCGTAGCAATGTTAACTTCAGGCGTTGGGATATGAATGGTTCCCCATGGATGTACACGCTCCATGCGAGCACCATTCCATGAAGGATAGAGCATTGAATCGGTATAGGTTATACCCAATTGTTCGCTCAATTTTTGCATTGTTGCCTGAGGATTTGCAATTAGATCTTCGTAGCGAATAAGATGCACATTATGAGGATATGCTTGTGCATACGTCAGTGCCATATGTTGTGCAATATTCCACGTCCATGCATACTTTTTCAGTGCCAGCGGAAATGGTCGTTTTTTGGTATCTGCATATCCAGAATAAGGATTGCGCACGACATGAATAATATGCGCCTGGGGCATGTCGGCCAAAATTTTTTCAGCATCAAGCATAATCACCGGGCTATATCCAACATATGCTTTTTCTTGTCCGGTACGTTGATAATTTTTCCAGCTCTGAAACGTTGCGGTAAAAAATGCTTCAACCAAATGGGCGCGCGTACGCTCTTTATCACGCATATACGAAATAAATAACTCTTTGCGTTCTGCCTCATCAATCGCCAACTCAATACCCGTAAACTTGCTGCGCGAAGGCGCACGAAGTTTCGTTTTTAATTCTTCATCAAAAAAAAGCTCATAATCTTGGGTCACTTCACCATGAAGCGGAAACTCTGGCCAGCAATAACGAAAGGGAACAAGGGTTTGAATAAAATTTGCCGAAAGCACCGTTCCTAACTGAGATTCAAATGGATACACAAAAAGTTCTGGATGCCCATCAAGCATACGGTGGGTAGCATTCCCTCCGTTTTCATACATTGCCGATATCATAAAAAGTTTGAATGGAACGATTGGATTCATGTACTTCTCCTTGCGCGAATATTTCATTAACAATGAACTCATTCTACTTATTTGTGTAACGCAGTCAAAACAGAAATACAGCCCTTTACCTTGACTTCCACTCCTCATGTGATACGGTTTTTGGGACAATTAAGCGATTTAAATTCATCGGGGAGATAGAGTAATGAAGCGTCTTCCATTCCCAGTAGTCATACTTGCCGGTGGTCTTGGCACGCGACTTCGCGAAGAAACTGAATTTCGACCAAAACCGATGGTTCCTATTGGCGGCAAGCCAATTCTCTGGCACATCATGAAAATTTACGCACATTATGGATTTTATCGCTTTATCATTTGTCTGGGCTATAAAGGAGAAATGATCAAAAATTATTTTCTCAATTACCATCTT
>JAHFBS010000141.1 GCA_023249895.1 bacterium
GTTGGACTAATTCTGTCGGTGTTAATGCGCCTAATCGAATTGAAGTTACACCAAAGCTCGCAGTCACTTTTGCGTCACCACAAATTCTTGAACCAATTTCTTCGCGGCAACGTTCGGCAATCATGTAGGCTTGATCTAGGCTTGCTGTCGGTAAAATAACGCAAAATTCTTCACCACCAAAACGCGCAACAATATCCACATCGCGAACCATTTTTGTGATGCTTGCAGCTGCCATTTTAATCACATCATCACCCACGCTGTGGCCATAGGTGTCGTTTACTTTTTTGAAGAAATCAATATCCGCCATGATGCAGCTGTATTCCATATCGCTCGATCTTGCGCCATCAAATTTTTCATTAAGATGCTCATAAAAAGCGCGACGGTTAAAGCAGTTTGTTAATGGGTCGCGGGTTGCTAAAAATGAAAGCTCCTTATTTTTGAGTTCAATAGATGCACGCGAGTCCGATAATTCTTTAATCATTTTTTCCAATATCTGACTTTTTTCTTCCAGCTCTGTGACATCCTCAAATACCACAATAGTGCCTTGGCTTGAACTTTTTGCATCGAGAATAGGCACTGCGTTTACATGGAATACTTTGCTTGTTTCATCAGGTTTTTCGAATAAAACACGCACGCCCACTTGCTTGACGCCGGTATTTAATGCAGTGAGCCAAGGGTAATCTTGGATGTCTTGATTGAGATCCAATGTCCAGCCAAGGCCGCTGGCTTTTTTGCCAAGCAAACTTTGTTCGTCGCGCTGGAGGTGATCCAGTAATGATTGATTGGCTAATACAATTTGTTCGCGCCTATCTAAAATCAATACACCTTCGGCTAAAATATTCAGCGCATTACGCACGCGCGCGGGTACAACAGCGCTGGGGTCCAAATGTTGGAGTACGCGTCTGATGTATAGCCAAAACCCAATAAAACCACTGAGTGAAACAAAAATAATAAGTACGGCAAACGTAGGTAAATGCAAAAAAGGATGTTGTTCTGCGGTAATTGGTTTATAGGTGATTTCAAAATCGGCACGCTTGCTGCCGTTGATGATGATTGGAATGCTCATTTGTGTTGGCGTGGATTTTTTATTTTTTTCATCCCAAAATTTTTCGTGCTCATCGGTTTGTACTACTATCACGCCATCGGTGCGGCGGACTGCTGTAGAGGTTACTTGCGAGTTGCGTTCAACAGCATTATTTAATATTGATTCGATAAGTGAGCTGTCGCCACGAATAACAGCTAAGGACGCTTGGCTTGCAAGGGTTTCCGCAAGTTGCGCACGTTGATCTACTTGTTGCCGTTCATTGTTTGGTGTTAATCCTATTGCTTGAGCAAGGATTAAAATAGAAACAACGAGAACGATTAATCCTAAGCTCAATCGAATTGCTGGTGTGATCCTAATCATTTTAAAGGTTTCCCATTTTTCGATGATTGGGCTTGATCAAATAGGTAGCCAACTTCTTTTGCATTTTCATCTTCTTTTTGTTTGTCTTTACGTTGTTGTAATAATTCTTCTTTACGTTTATTAACTTGATCCAGTATGGGTAATGGATCCATGCTTCCCCATAAAGGCATCATTGACATCAATGTGAGCAGTAAGCTGCTAGCCCTGAGCGACCAAATAATTGCCCCTGTAGTAACAGAAAAGGTGATACCTGCGAGAATATTTTTTTGCATATCTTCTGCATCTAATGCCTCATTCATTTCATCATGAACACGGCGCAGTGCGGTATTAAAATCAACAACGTCCGATGCAGAAAATCCAGAGTCTGGTGCTATCAAACTTGCCAATAAAGGCGATGAATTGGCAATACTTAAGGAGTTGCGAATATCCATCAAGTGGACATTATTTTTATTGTCCTCTTGCGTCAAATAATTATTGAACGACACTAATGGCAAATGATTGCTGTTAGTGACTAAATTATTCGACGTATCATCAACTACAGTAGGGGTTATTTCTACTGCTGTAGATTGATGATCATCTACAGTAACTACCGTTAATGGCGCATCCGGTATTTCAGATATGGATGGTTTTTCAATAACTTTTGTGGGTGTTTCAGGAGTATAGACTGAAGCTTCTTTATCTACAAAAATCTCAAACGTATCCTTAACGGTATTGCCAGTGTTATCTGTTACAGAGACTTCTATTTTGAGCAATGTATTTACATTATCTGTTAAGGGTGTGCCGCTAAAGGTATGTGTGGCCGCATTAAATGTTAACCATGCGGGCAAGGCACTGCCATCAGATAAATGCACACTGTAAGCGAGCACATCGCCAGTATCGTCATCGTGAAAGGTGTTTGTTGGGATAACAAAATTGAACGGCTGATTGACGGTGATGATTTTGTTGGTAATGGGATGGTCAACCGTTGGAACATCTGGCGTATTAATGATGACAATATCAAATGTTGTATTAACCGTACCGCCATGTCCATCATTGGCGATCACTTGAATTGAAACTGTACCCACATCTGCATTCACGGGAGTGCCGCTGAAAGTGCGTGT
>JAHFBS010000025.1 GCA_023249895.1 bacterium
TTCATACTTTGTTTCTTCCGCTACGACTATCATAACACACTTTTAGCTCATCTCCGACGTATCACCAACACTTTTACAGAGCCCTCTTCCGATAAAAAAATTGGAATAAACAAGAGAAAGATTGATGCCAAACATAAACAAATATGTGCGTCATTACGCAAACTTAAAAAGCAGAAAGATAGCGGACGGCCCGCCAAATTACGCGCACCAAAATCAAACTTTGGTTGGGTAATTTTTGAAGAACCTCCTACGCCAACCAAGCCACAACCATTAGCAGTCCCCACAACGCTTGAAGGACCGGTTGGCCAGGCAGCACATGCACACGCAACAGAAGGCAAGGAAGGAACGCCACCCAAGAAGACCGCTCAAGCAACCAAACCGCCAGACGTGCAACAAAAACAACCTGCGAGCGGGCCCAAGCCACAACAAGCACAGCCTCAAGAGGTCAAAGAAATCGCACCAATCCCGCAGCAACAACAAGTTGCGCCACCGCCACTTGTAGCAACGAGTAAAGAAGCTCCCCCCACAGCACCAACCATACTCGAGTCAGCGCCACAAAAAGTTGTCGCTCAGGCACAAAAAATTAGTGATCAAACGCCACAAACGCAAGAACCGAGCATCGAAGAACGCATTGCCCGCATCCGTGATTTTCAAGAAAGATTAGGCGCTTTTCAATCTGGTGCCATTCCAACAACCTCTTCACGCCCACCCTCGCGCCAAGCCCACGTGCAAGAAGAATCAGCCGGTCCTGTAGCTCAACCACGCGAAGATCGTCTTATCGGTGGTCAAGGTGGCATTCGTATACGCGGCGCACGCAGCATCGAAAAACAACCCAAACGCAACATTATTGCACTGACCAAGGGATTTATTGAAAAACATTATGGCGAAGAAGGCACCGATCTTATTGATCGTGATGGAGATCCTAACAAACGGCCAAGCTTTGAAGAGCTTAAATATCTTTCATACGAATCGAATATCAACTGGTGTCTTCAAGCCGCATGGAAGCAAAATTTTAGTAGACGTATGATGGCACACTATCCACCACACATGGAAGCGGTTGTTGAATTTACCCTTGATGAACAAGGAACACTTACCCAAAGTAGTATGCTCCAATCTACTGGATATAAAGAAATTGATTCCATGATCATGGAAATTATCAAACTTGCTAGCCCATTCCCACCGCTGCCAAAACATTTTGGAACCAAAAATTACCCAACAGGACGAATTATTCAAGTAAATTCCGAGATGTCTAATTTTTAAACTTAACATTCCCTTTATTTTTTTGACCAAGACCATGTACACTAAAAAGTGTTATGAATATCGGACCTATTATGGAGGATAGCCATGAAGAAAAAAATGCTTATCTGCTTCATGTGCATCACCATGGATTTTGGATTTTTAACGCGCTGTCTGGGAATCATGGCGGTTCACCCTTCTTATGATCTCTTTTCCTTAAGCGCAACAACCACCTGGCGTGAATATTCGGTTCGCGCACCTGAAGTGACCTTCAATAAAGAAAAATGGGCCTGGACCTGTTCTCTGACGTTACGCAGCAAGCAGCCGCTTAAACTTTCTTCACTCGTTTTGCAATGGCAAGGAAAACAGATCAAACAACTGGCCGCCGCGCTGTATCATAAAAAAGAACGCGATTCTGCGGTACTTCCCATTCAGGGAAATCTCATTTGTGATGGCATCTGGAGCCCTGCACATCAACAACTCGTTTTTGCACCGGATAAAAAAGTTGTTGCTGTCGACAACTACTATTTAGTCGTCAGTTATCCCAAGGAATCAGAAAATACTATCAAACACGGCAAATTTGTTGTCGCTGATGCACAGCTTTGCGAGCTTGTCTCACTCCACAAAGAATAACACTCGTACCCATCTTTGCTTTCATCACACATCCTGTTATCCTTACCCATGAAATTATTGCTTTCAACGCAATAAAAAGGATGGCGAGTGGCTCAGGTTGTTATTATTGGTGCTGGTCTTACGGGACTGAGTACCGCATATTATCTTGAACACAATAAGTTTTTTGATTACACACTCGTAGAAAAAAATGCACGCCCTGGCGGATTGTTGCGCTCAGAAACCGTCAATGGTTTTACCTTTGATTACACCGGCCATTTTCTGCACTGCAATCATCAACTTTTCAATAATTTTCTCCGCGATGTTGTTGGGTTTGAACATCTTATGTCAATCGCCCGCTCATCATCAATTTTTTCGCATAATACCTATACGCGCTACCCCTTTCAAATGAATCTTTTTGGCCTACCAACCAACGTTATTGCCGAATGCATTGAAGGTTACGTACAACGCTCAACTCATACCAGGAATCCGCAAAACTTTTATGCCTGGGTACTTAAATATTTTGGGCGCGGTTTTGGCAAACATTTCTTTTTTCCCTTTAATCGCAAGCTTGCCGACTATGATGTACGTCGCATGCATCCTTCATGGACGGGACGATTTGTCCCCTCAACCAATCTTGAAGCAATTATAAAAGGTGCTTTATCGCATCAACAACCAACGCAGGTTGGTTACAACAGCAATTTTTATTATCCACGGGCAGGCGGCATCGAAATCGTTATCAAACACTTATGCGCCACGCTCTCTGGCCCCATAGCAACGCTACGGAGCATTGCAAAGATTGACCCGCTGACCAAAACAATTTTTTATACCGATGGCACCCAGGAACGCTACAGCACCCTGATTTCAACCATGCCACTCAACCAACTCCTTGCACTTTTGCCCCCCTCATCACGTATGCCGCTTAATCAGTACGCTTCACGTCTTGCGTGCAACGCAATTGTTAACATTAACCTTGGACTTACAACGCCGCTGCCCCTCAATTGGCACTGGACGTACTTTCCTGAGCCCACGTATCCATGGCATCGTCTTGGTTACTGGCACAACATTTGCTCACAAATGGCTCCCGAAGGCCGCAGCTCATTGTATGCAGAATTTTCATACCAGCCCAAACATATGCCACCGCAGCTTGTCGCCAAAAAGACACACCACGCAATCGCTCAAATTTTGGAATTCTTGGGATTATCAGAGCAGCACATCATGGTCAAAAACATACTCATCTTAGATCACGCGTATGTTATCTATACCGCGTGGCGTGAACAAAACATCGATAAAATACTCGATTCATTGCGCGCTATGGATATTTATTCGATAGGGCGCTATGGCGCATGGAAATACTCAAGCATGCAAGAAGCAGTCATCGAAGGGTATCAAACCGCCCAGGTAGTATGCAAAAAGGAGAAATCACAATGGAAACGATGCAACGATTTTATGAGGGCAAGCGCGTTCTAGTCACCGGAGGCGCCGGATTTATTGGCTCACATCTTGTCGAAAAGCTCGTCAACATGGGAGCACGTGTTACAATTCTTGATAATTTCACCACCGGATCACTCCGCAATCTCAAAACCGTCGTTCATGCACTTAATATTATGTATGCTGATGTTCGTTCTTCTTATAGCTGTCTAAAAGCATCGCTTAAACAGGATATTATTTTTCATTTAGCCGCCCTTATCTCGGTTCCCGAATCGATCAACAATCCAAATCTTTGTTATCAGATTAATATCGATGGAACCAACAACATGCTCGATGCCGGCAAAAAAAATCTGGTTCCAACCTTTGTTTATGCCTCGTCATCAGCAGTATACGGAGCAAAAAATGGCATTTGCGATGAAACAGATGCCCCTAACCCGCAATCTCCTTATGCCATCAGCAAATATCGCGGCGAGCAGCTCTGCCAAAATTATACCCGAGCCTATGGCATGAATACCGCTATTCTTCGTTATTTTAATGTTTATGGCCAACGCCAAAATCCTAATGGCCCTTATGCAGCCGTTCGCGCAAAATTTGCGCATCTTTTACGCGCTGGGCAACCCCTGACTATTTATGGCGATGGCGCTCAAACACGCGATTTTGTTGATGTCACTCAGGTTGTTGAGGCTAATTTGGCAGTTGGCATGCATAACGCCTTGTATGGAGAAATTTTTAACGTTGCATCAGGCAGGAGCATAAGCCTACTCGAACTTATCACGCAATTAGAACAAGAGCTCGGCGCCAAACATACCGAACTTGTTTTTGAACCAACACGTCCCGGAGATATCCAGCATTCGCACGCATCAGTTGCAAAGCTGCACAAATTGCAGATACCCCACCTAGCCAACCAACCTGGTTTAGAGTGGCAAAAAGCGCAAAAAACTGTTACCATTTAGTGGTCTTTTACATCATTTTTGATCTGAACGCCGAAGTGGTGAAATTGGTAGACACGCTAGGTTCAGGGTCTAGTCCTGCAAGGGGTAGGGGTTCGAGTCCCCTCTTCGGCATTTTATCGTTAAAAACAGCATTTCTTGAAGACCGACAACCTTAAAGTTATACTTTAAAATTACTTATAAATTGATCCTCTAACCAAAATATTGGATGGTGTATGGCCACGAAAAGAGATTATTACGAAGTTCTTGGCGTTGAACGCAGCGCCTCAGCAGACGAAATCAAAAAGGCATATCGCAAACTTGCGCTTCAGTATCACCCTGACCGCAATCCTAACAACAAGGAAGCTGAAGCAAAGTTCCGCGAAGCTGCCGAAGCTTACGAAATCCTTTCGGATGCCAACAAACGCCGCCAATATGATCAATTTGGCCATGCCGCAACACAAGGAGCAGCCGGCCACTACGAAAACATGGAAGACATCTTTGAAAGTTTTGGCGATATTTTTGAAAATCTTTTTGGCGGAGGCCCATCAGGACGCCGTCAATCTAAACGCTCGGCTCCCGCAGCACAGCGCGGACAAGATTTAGCCCAAGGCATCAGTATTTCGCTTAAAGAATCATATCTTGGCTGCCCAAAAGAGATTCGCATTTACCATTTTCAAGCCTGCGAACTGTGTAAAGGCAGTGGCTGCAAAGAAGGATCAAAACCAAGTGTGTGTTCAACCTGCGCCGGCAGCGGTACTATTCTGCATCGCCAAGGTTTTTTCACGCTCAGCCAACCCTGTTCAACCTGTCATGGGCAAGGTTTTAGAATCACTAATCCCTGCTCAGAATGTCGCGGACAATCACGCATTCAAAAGCATGAAAAACTTATGGTCTCTATTCCTGCGGGCATTTATCATGGCGCAGAGCTGCGTATTCTTGGCAAAGGTGATGCAGGTGTATTTGGTGGCCCTTCAGGTGATTTGTATTTAACCATCGACGTACAACAAGACAAAGCATTTTCACGTAAGAACAATGATCTTGTCACCATACTCAACTTGACCTATCCGCAATTGGTACTTGGATGTCAGATTGAGATTGAAAATATCGATGGCTCAAAAGAAAGCATCAAGATTCCACGCGGATGCAACGTTGGCAAAGAAATTGTCGTTGACGATAAGGGATTTACCAAATTACGCGGTTCAGGTCGCGGCAATTTGATCATTATCACCAATTGCGATATTCCCACTAAACTTGATGACGCAACTAAAACCGCACTTTTGACCTATGCCGAAAAACTTGGCAATGCCAGCCAGCAGAATTCTGGTGGAATTTCTGGTTTTTTTAAACGATTCCTCGGCTAAATCCACAAGATTGCTTCGCGTTAGATTTGTGCTATAGTAGCCGCCAATAATTCTATTGGCAGCTCGAATCATGAAAGATGTTATGTTTCTTCACAAACTAAAAGCACGCGTTGCATCGCTCATTTGTCTATCGCTCTATGCTATTCTGCATCAACCGCTTTTGGCCGAAGAGACAGCACAAGCAACACCGCTCCCACTACCCAATGTCTATGAAAAGATTGTTCAAGCCCATCTCCCATCGCTAACAAAAGCATTACTTGATGAGGAAAAATCTCAAAAAGAGATTAGTACTGCTAATAGAATAAAAAACAACGACGCAGAACTGTTAAATTTCAACTCGCCAATCAAAGAAGTTCCGCTTGGCAACGTTGAAACCTATCGTCTTTTGTGCGGAATATTCCAAAAACATTACGCACAAGAAGTAGGCCCATTTATCGCCGATACTACGCTTTCAGATCTTGAACTTTTTTGTGGGTCATCACGAACCCTTGATCGTCATATTTTTGGAAGTCTTGATAACACCATAACTGCACTAGGAAAAATTGAATTACAAAAAATGCTTATAATGCCAATCACCGATAGTAAAGAGTTGCAAAGGCGTCAAAAGCTTATCAAGCAATTGGCCGAGAATCCTGAACTCATCAAATCCCTTGATAAATCATTACAACAAATTAAACAATGCGAAGCTGATTTTGCATGGTTCTGGAAACAGACCGATGAATTTTTTGAAGCATCATTGCAAAGAATGTATTGGGAAAAAACACCACTGATAGATCTGGCAGCATTTAACAAAAGTATAGCGGCCCAAGGACTCAATGCTCTTCAAGTTACTGGCTACAATCCTACATTTACTTATCTCTTGTCAGCAACGCCTCTGATGCTCATAACGCTTTTTTGCATAGGAACAATATTACTTACCCATACACCAATTTTAGACACAGACATAGTGCACGAATTGCTTGAAGAAGGTGGACAACGTAGCATGAGAAATATACGAGAATTAATCGATGGTTCGCCCACAATCAAAGTAATGTTCTATCTTGGAATAATAGGCGTACAATTAAGTGCTCTTTTCATTTTCTACTTCATTAACGGAATCACGATAGCACATGCAAAAAGCTACAACAACACCAGCAATGCCATTCACAAGAAAATGAACGGCATCGCTCAATATCTGCAAGCATTGCAAGACATCAAAGAAAGTGTTTTTACGCAGACAGAAACGTTGGCTCTTGCAACCACAGATAAAAATAGTTTGGAGTCACTCACCTACAAAGATGACGATGAAAAGAAAAAGCTTTGCACAATGCTTTCCGCTTGGACTTTTAAAATGAACCCATCAATTGGAGCAGACAAAGGTTCTGTTTTGGTCGCATTTAAAATAATGCACGAAGTCAAAGATCGTTTTATCGATGTTATACGCACCGTTGGCACACTCGATGCGTACCTTTCTCTTGCCAAACTGTATAAGCAAGATGGTAATGTTCAACAAAATCGCTACTGTTTAGTTGATTATGAAACACAAGAAACACCACATATCACGCTCAAAGGTCTTTGGCACCCGCTTGATTCATCGCTATCCTCAGGCCCTCAAGCGACTGCCCTTGCCATCATCATGGCACACACCTGTGGCATAGCGCCGGCACAGGAAATGCGCATAACTCCGCATGCAACATTTTTATCGAATCTCCTGACGGAAATAGCGCCGTAAACCTGGATTCCCTCTTTCGAGGGAATGACGTTGTTCAGCATCAAAAGCCCCATAAAAAATTTCTTTCTGAATAGGATCTTTAAGCGCACCGCCGCAATTATTGCCTCTTATTCATCTTGTGCTATAGTAGCCACCTTGTTGTTATCTACTTAATCATTCACGCAGGAAATTTATGCTAACTAAGATGCTTCGCGTCAACAAAGCTCATCTCGCTTCACTTCTTCTTTTTTCACTCTACGCCCTCTTGCATCAACCGCTGCTCGCCGCAGAGCCAGAACAAAAAATTTCATCATCTTATGAAAAATTAGCACAAGCATATCTTCCTTCATTGGCTCAAGAGGCCCAAAAAGAAAAAGCGGCAGAACTTGAGCGGCATTCTCACAATGCCAAAGCAAAAGAAGAATTATTAAAAAAGTCACGTGGAAAAGGAATCAAATTACAAGCATCAGACGTTGAAATTCCATCAGTCGGAGAAGTCGAAAAGCTTTCGCTCATTTACAATCTTTTGCAGAAGCAATGCACGCAACAAACATCAACACTGAGCAACGAGGTGCTTTCTGATCTTGGATTATTTTGTGGAGAATCATCCGACCCAAAACACCATGTTTTTGGATCGCTTGATCGTACGGTTACAGCCTTTGGCAAAATTGAACTTCAACGAATGTTGCTTGAACCCCAAACTAATGTTGCTGAGCTTCAATCACGTCAAGAAATTGTTAAACATTTGATTAAAAATCCAAAACTTGCAAGCAATATCGAACGTTATTTGCAAACTATAAAAGCTTCTGAAAATGAATTTTTGTGGTTTTGGAAACAAACGGACGAAACAACTGATCAATTTTTCAATCAAGTTTATTTCGGCAAAACGCTTGGTATAAATTTTTCAGGGCTCAATAATAATGCTACTGCCACCAACACGGGAGCCCTATGGACGCTTTACGGAAGTCCGATGTGGCACAGCATTGGTATGCCGTTAGCTTTAATGGCCATGATGGCAATAAGCATTAAAATTGGTCTTTATAAAGGTGGCTATGATCCTCAAACAATTCCTCAACAATATTTTGCACAAATACGAAATTTAGCACAGAATCCCAATACATTTGCGCAAAATATAGACAACTTACTGCAGGGAAATAAGATTGTTTTCAATTTCGTAAACGAATTTGCTCAAGGATTTAATTTCCCACTCGAAGCCACTATTAGGAAAATTAAACAGATTCCACCGGCAGTTTTGCAAAAAGGCGCTCAACTCGCCCTTTCTCCATCATTTATCAACATCTACACAACATTGATTTCTTTAAGCTATCATATGCTGCTTAAGAAAATCACATCTATCCCTTCAGGCATGGTTTCATTTTATCGTAACAATGAAATCGATTCTTTTACAAAATTTGCCATCGGATACTGTGTATTCATTTTAGCGTTTATGTTCATTTTAACTTATATTGTTCCACTGGTTCAAAGCATCAATTCTGCACGACAATTTAACGATATCAGCAACATGATTCAAACAAAAATGATCAATGCTGCCTCCTACTTTGATGCGGTTAAACAGCTCACCAAAATTACCGCGGCAGATCCAGTATTCAACAAAATACGCGCAAATCTTGTTGCTCAAAATCCCACTCTACAAGAACAGGCTGAGCTCAAAGAGCTTTTGCGCTTGCTCGAAACCTCAACAATGAAGGGGAATGCTTCGTTATTCTCATTTAAAGGCAATGCACTTACTGCCTTCAAACTTATGCAAAGCACGAAGGATGATTTGATAGGAGCTCTCCAATTAAATCATCCTTCG
>JAHFBS010000026.1 GCA_023249895.1 bacterium
AATGTTCAACTCAAAGTATCTGAATAATAATTTTCTCTTGCCTCTTTAATAGTCGATTCTTTACTTTGCACATCAATCGAGTAATATTGAAAAAATCAGCGTTAGTACGCTGTTTGTGGTATAAAAAGTTTGTATCGCCTGCAGGGATATTTATCGAGGCACGAGGATGAAAGAAATTTGCGATCACGAAGATGGTGAACACGGGGTGCTCGAGCACCACCATACGGTAAAAGAAGAAATTTTCTGTCACTTGCCCTATGCAATCTTTTCGGTTGCGTTAAGCATGATATTTTTAAGCTTGCTTTCATTTATTTCATTCGGGCCAGGACAGGCTGCCGTAAGTTACCGTTTGTTTCATAATTTTCACTTTCTCCACATTCTTTTTGCTGCTACTGGAACGATGCTTACGTTCAGACGGTTTTCTAATAACGCTGTTGTGGGAATAGTGGTAGGCCTTTTGGTTCCGACAATTTTTTGCACGGTATCAGATTCATTTCTTCCCTACCTTGGTGGCATGGCGTTTGGGCTTGATATGCATTTTCACTGGTGCTTTTTAAGCCATCTTCCTGTTGTATTACCATTTTTGATTGTTGGCGTTTGCAATGGATGGGTGATGAGCACTCACCGTAACAATTTGCGACTTTTTTATTCGCTTGGTTTCCATTTTTTTCACATTTTTGTGAGCTCGATGGCATCCATGCTTTATTTGGTAAGTTTTGGGTTTTCTCAATGGTGGGAGCAGATGGGGGCGGTATTTATATTCATTATTCTAGCCGTGCTCATTCCGTGCACGCTATCCGATATTGTAATTCCCATGATATTTGCGCGTTTTTCACGACGTCGCAAATCGTCATGATGCGGATTCATTCCATCACATACAGGGAAAATAGATGAGATATATTCGACTTGAACGCGTGTCAAAATCCTACGAAGGCGAGCTCATTTTGGATAATCTGAGCTTGGATATTCCTATGGGGCAGTTTTTTGCGCTCCTTGGTCCAAGCGGATGCGGTAAAACAACCGTTCTTCGCTTGCTGGCAGGACTTGAAGAGGTCGACTCGGGTAAGATATTTCTCGGAGATGAGGAAATAACTCATCTACCGGTGTATAAACGTAAAATAAATACTGTTTTTCAGCAGTATGCGTTGTTTCCACATTTGAGTGTTTTTGAAAACGTAGCCTACAGTTTGCGTATACGCAAAATAGGTGAGGAGTTACTGAGAACGAAGGTTCAAGAAGTCCTCAAAATGGTGCGTTTGACGAGCTTTGAATCAAAGTTTCCACGCAACCTTTCGGGTGGACAACAACAACGTGTTGCCCTGGCGCGTGCATTAATTAATGAGCCACAAGTTCTCTTGCTTGACGAACCGCTGGCTGCACTTGATCTTAAACTCAAAGAAGAGATGCTTATTGAATTGAGTGAGTTGCAGGATAAATTACATACGACCTTTGTCTATGTTACGCATGATCAATTCGAAGCGCTGACGGTTTCCGATAAGATGGCGATTATGAATGAGCAGGGTGACATCGAACAAATGGCAACTCCTAAAGAAATTTATGAATTCCCTGTTTCTCGATTTGTCGCAAACTTTGTTGGAAACACCAATATTGTTGAAGGTAAGTTGCATATAACTGGTGGCAATTACTTTGTTGAAGTTGAGGGGCTTGGGTTATTTAAGGTGTATACCCCTAACGAGAAGTTTTGGATGATTCCTGGGTGTCGACTTTATATGAGTATTCGCCCAGAAAAAATCTTTATTACCAAAAAGTCTCGTGAAGGATTTGCAAATAATTTGGTGGGTCGTGTGGTGGACATCATTTATTATGGTCGTTCAACGCAATATCGCGTGAGACTTCAAAACGGCCAATTCCTGTTGGTGTTCGAGCAAAACGAAGAACACTTCCCGCAGGAAAGTATTGATTACGATGATGAAGTCCAGCTTTATTTTCAAAAAGAAAACGTTGTCTTGTTGGAGCGATAAATGAGAATGCTTAAAAGAATCTTTGCGGAGGAAATAAGCTTCTTGTTAGCATGTCCGGCTCTTTTGTGGCAGATTGTTTTTCTTTATGCCCCATTTACCATATTGGCATTTCATAGCCTTCTTGATTACATTCCTGCCACCAAAACATATACGTTTACCTTAGCCTATTATCATCAGATTTTTAATTCGCTCTATATTCAGATTATTTTCAGATCATTCATTTTAGCGATGCTGACAACATTTATTTGCTTTCTTATTGCCTATCCAGTTGCCTATTATCTTGCGCTTAAGGTTCCTAAACGGTTCAAAACAATCCTGCTTTTCACCATTATCTTGCCCTCATGGACAAGTTTAATCGTTCAGGTTTATGCCTGGTTTTTTATTTTAGAAAAGAACAGTTTAATAAGCCGAATGCTGCAAACATTGGGTATTATTTCACCATCATTCCATCTATTAAATAACTATTTTTCTATTGTGTTGGGAATGGTTTCGTGCTATTTGCCCTTCATGATATTACCTATTTATGCGGTTCTTGAAAAAATGGATACCTGTTATTTGGAGGTTTCTGCAGATCTTGGTGCGGATCGTTTTGAAACGTTCCGCCGTGTTATTTTCCCTCTTTCTTTGCCAGGTGTTTTTGCAGGAATATTGCTGGTATTTATTCCTGCTTTTGGCGAATATGCGATCCCAATTCTTCTTGGTGGTTCAAAATATGTTTTCTGGGGGAGCGTTATTGTTGATAAATTTTTGCGATCACGAGATTGGCGTGTTGGCGCAGCATTAGTAATTATTGGAATTATGCTGCCAGCTTTGGTGATAGCGTTATGCACATCGGTTTCAAAAGCCATTCGTTCATATCGTGAGCGAAAATTTAAGCGTGAATTTTATTATATAAACAATCATCTCAAAGAGCCGTGGTAACGACCATGATTGAAAATCGACGATTTTTCCTAAAATTTTTTAATCCGCTTATTGTAGGTGTGGCGTATCTTTTTTTGTATTTACCTATTTTTGTTTTGGTAATTTTTTCGTTCAATGATGCGTCATTTTCAATTGAGTGGGTTGGCTTTTCGTTACGTTGGTACAAAAAGCTTATTCATTCGGTCGAAATTATTAATGCACTCAAAACATCTATCTTTGTTGCAGTTACGACTACTTTTTTAAGCCTTTTAATAGGAACATGCTTCGTTGTTGCAACTAAGTGGTGGCGTTCAAATTTTTTGGCCAATCTTTTTTACAGTAATATTTTGCTTCCCGAAATTGTTCTTGCGATAGGCATATTGAGCATTTTTACTTTTTTCCAGATTCCCTTGGGATATGGGAGTTTAATTGCTGGGCATACGCTTTTAGGCATGGGATTTGTTATTCCTATTGTGCGTGCACGATTTGTTGAGCTTGATCCAGTTTTAACCGAGGCGTCATTAGATCTTGGCGCATCATATTTCCAGACATTTCGTAAGGTTATCATCCCGTTGCTGATGCCCTCATTAATAGCATCAGGACTTTTGGTTTTTACTTTGTCTCTTGATGATTTTTTGATTGCGCTCTTTTGTTCTGGCCCAACGGTACAGACGCTTTCGGTGTATGTATATTCTATGATTCGTACGGGAGTTGATCCCATGATTAATGCCATATCAACGTGTTTCTTGATTGTGAGCAGTTTGGTAGTGCTTGCATTGTGTTCACTGAAAGTTGTCGATCAGGTTCTTTCTTATGAATGAAAAGCCTTCGGGGCAATTTTTTGTATCATTAGCGAAAAAACTTGTTATAACGTTACTCTATCTTGGCCTTATAGCTTTCTTTTTTTATTCGCCGCTTCTTGTTAATTGTTATGGGACTCATAAAACACTCAATGTCTGCGCCTTTACCGAAACATTTTCACCCGAAGCAATCGCACGGTTTGAACAAAAGACTGGCATCAAAGTTAATCTTACTTATGTTGAACTTGATGAGCAGATTTATGCAAAATTCAAGATCAATAAAGGCGAAGGCTATGACGTTATTAATGCGTCAGATTTTATGGTCCAGATGTTGCAATCGCAGGGACTTTTGCATGCACTTGATCATGCCAAGGTGCCCTGTATTGAACACATAAATAAAATGTTGCTGAATCAACGTTACGATCCCGGTAATGGTTATTCGGTGCCGCATAAATGGTTTATGTATGGCCTTATTTATGACAAAAGTTTTTTTAAGATAGCGCCCGAAAATGCATCGTTAGATTTAGTTTTTAAACAACCATCCGATATTGTCAATCAGGGTTTGGCAAAGATGCCGTATAAGATCTGCATGCTCGATTCTCCTATAGATTCATTTTTTCTTGCGTCACTTTATTTGTTTGGACCTGCACATGAATTATCTGATACCGTCTATGATCAAGTGACAAAAATGCTTGTTGCTCAAAAAAATTGGGTTGAGTGCTATACCCTCTACACGGTTGAATATTTTTTACTTACTGATATTGTTCCCTTGGCGATTACATCGAGTAATTTTGCCAATAAAATAATGCGCTATGATGATAGGTTTCAATTCGTTATTCCTCGTGAAGGGGGAATATTAGTAATCGAAAATCTTGTTATTCCAGAGCGTAGTAAAAATAAAGAGTTGGCGTATCAATTTATAAATTTTATGTTATCCGAAGAAATTGCGCGTCTTAATAGTTCAACGTATGGGTGGACATCTGCGCATGAAAAGGTTGCACAGATTCTGCTTGATGAGGCACTCAAACAGCGTCTTTATATACCTCTGTTTGACGCATCTGCGCGTACACGCATTGATGATGTATGGTTAGAGGTTGAGTGTGCATGATAGAAATAATATTTTTGATTTTTGGGGTATTGTGATGAACACAAAAAAATCTTTTATACGAAGTGTGATTGGAAAAATCGTAATTGCCTCTTTTTATGTAATTTTGTTTGCATTCTTTTTGTATTTGCCCTTGATTCTTGATCTTTTTAGACCGAGCCGGACTGTTAATGTGTGCACGTTTGCAGAGACCTTTTGCCCTGAGGCAATCGAGCGATTTGAGCAACAAACAGGTATCAAAGTTAATCTTACCTATGTCGAAATAGATGAACAAATATTTGCCAAGTTTCGCATGAATGAAGGCGAAGGATATGACGTCGTTAATATTTCTGATTATATGATAAAAATACTTACTGATCAGGGAGCGTTGCACAAACTCGATCATAGCAAGTTGCCGTCAATTGGGCTTTTAGATCCGCATTTAATGAATCGTAACTTTGATAAAGGCAATGAATATTCACTTCCGCATAAATGGTATGTTTATGGGCTGGCGTATAATAAGAAATTTTTTAATAAGCCGCCTGAAGCAATGTCACTGAAATATATTTTTCAAAAGCCTTTTGATATGTATAAAAAAGGTGAAGTTCCTCATAAATATCGTATTTGCATGCTTGATGATGGCCGGGATGCTGTGTTTATGGCTGCTATTTATCTTTTTGGTCGTGTAGATAATCTTGGCGAACGTGAATTTGCTGAAATCGAAAAATTATTGGTTCAGCAGAAGAAATGGGTTGAGGCATACACAGTTCATAGCGCAGATTACTTTCTGCTCGCCAATGTTACACCGATTGCATTAATGTCGAGCAATTATGTGCGTAAAATTTTTGATACCAGTGATCGTTTTGATTTTGCTATTCCAGCTGAGGGAAGCATGCTGGTAATTGAGAACTTAGCAATTCCTTGTAAAAGCAAAAAAATTGAGCTAGCTCATCAATTTATTAATTTCATGTTATCTGAAGAAATTGCACGATTAAATAGTACGACATTTGGCTATAGTTCATCCAATAAAAATGCCAATGATAAGGTAAGCACAACCTATCTTAATAATCATAATATTTTCCCCGATGATGCTACCTATAAGCGGCTTTTTATCCCCTTGCTGCCGACAGCCCTGCGCCGCGTGGTCGAAGATCTTTGGCTTACGGTGGGGTTTGTATAACAAATCGCCTTTTTATCGGTTTATTCTATACTCATACAGAGTTGTGATGGTGGGTGGGGTGAAAGCAAAATAGACTGGTTATCATATGAAAGCTTTAATAGAATCATTTGAAAAAATAAGTGCCAAATATCAGGCCCGCCGTGAACACTTTGTTACGGTCATTGAGCACTTCAAGTCCAAAGGGTATCAAGATCTTTACCAAAAATGCAATCGTCGCTTAGAAGAGGCTGATGCATTATTAAAGTCTCTTACTCATGAATTAGTTACCATGCAGGGGCGCGTGGACAAAGCCGCCGCAAAATCGCAGGTCAAAGCGTTTAAGCGAGCATATAGAGAGCTTCATGAATTAACTAAGCCTTCATGGCGTCAATGGCTTGAAGCTGTTGTTGTTGCGTTGGCATTGGCACTTGTTCTGCGCAACTTTTTGTTTGGCCTTTATCATGTGCCAACAGGGTCAGCAGAGCCAAATATTCTGGTAGGCGATCGCATTTGGGGCAACAAAATGGCCTATTACATCTCACCGGTGCATCGTGGAGATTTGGTGATTTTTGATAATCCAAAGTTTGAATACGATAAATCAAATAAATTTTATGAATTATGGCAACGGTATATAGGCTTTCCAGTTCCACTTCTTGGACTTGGTACCGGACCTGATAACTGGGTAAAACGTGTTATCGCCGTGCCGGGCGATACCATTGAAGGTCGTGTTGAAGAAGGCAAGACTGTTATTTATCTTAATGGTAAAAAGCTTAAAGAACCTTATGTTAATACGTTTCCGTTGATGCGTGTTCGTCGAACCAAGGGGCTTATCCCTTGGGCAAATATCGGCCCGTTATCGGTTCCTCAGTTCTTGCATTATGAATATCGAGAACCATCTCCAAAATATACCTATGATCCATCAAAATCTTTGGCACAACAACCGTATTATGCAATTGATGAAGAGGATGTCGTTCGTCGCCCCGATACGCTTGAGCCCGATTTGGATTATGCCTTTACGCCTGCTTATAAATATCACGACATGGGATGTTACGATATTTTTGGCCCTTATGTTATTCCTGATGATTGTTATTGGGTTATGGGTGATAGCAGGAAGAACAGTGAAGATAGCCGTTGGTGGGGATTTTTGAACAAAGATCGTATTCACGGTCGTGCAAGTTTTGTTATTTATTCGATTGATAGCGAAGAAGCATTCTGGCTCTTTGATCTTATCAAGCATCCAATTGATTTTTGGACGCGTCATGTGCGTTGGAACAGATTCTTCAAAGGGTTGAATGGACAAAAGGCAAGTTATGAATAAGAAAAAATTTTATATTACGACGCCAATCTATTATCCCAATGCAAAACCGCATATTGGTACGCTTTATACCACCTTACTTGCCGATGTTTTTGCACGATGGCAAAAGTTGATGCAATCAGATGTGTGCTTTTTGACCGGTACTGATGAACATGGTCAAAAAATACAAGAAGCTGCTGCGGCAAAAAACATTGCGCCAAAGGCTTTTGTTGATTCAATAATTCCTGCTTTCAAGCAAGCATGGAAGCGCTATGAAATTGATTACACCAAATTCATAAGAACAACCGATCAAGAGCACGAAAAATGCGTGCAATCTGTTTTTCTTAAGCTTATTGAGCAGGGCGATATTTATAAATCAACCTACACCGGACATTATTGTGTCGGCTGCGAAGCATTTGTATCTCTTTCAGGCGAAGCTTTGAAAGATGAATCAGGCGCGTATGTTTGTCTTATTCATAAAAAGCCCCTACAAGAGCAGTCTGAAGAGGGATACTTTTTTAGATTGTCCGCGTACCAAGAAGCATTACTCAAATTTTACGAAGAGCATCCCGATTTTATAACGCCCAAAGAACGTCTCCAAGAAGTTATCTCATTTGTAAAATCTGGACTTAAAGATTTGAGCATTTCACGTAAACACGTGAGCTGGGGCGTACCATTTCCTGGCGATGAATCGTATACCATTTACGTATGGGCCGATGCGCTTATGAATTACTTGAGCGGCATTGGTTACGGACAAGGTGATGCAAAACATGATGCGCTTGCAGCCAAGTGGTGGCCTGCAGATGTGCATCTGATGGCAAAAGATATTGTGCGGTTTCATGCGGTGCACTGGCCTGCTTTTTTGATGGCACTTGGATTGTCATTACCTAAAAAATTGGTGGTACACGGTTACATTTTGATGGGCGATCAAAAGATGTCCAAATCACTGGGCAATGCACTTGATCCAGAACAGCTTGCCGATTGGTATGGGCATGAGGCAGTGCGTTACTATTTGATGCGCCAGATGGCTATTACTCAAGACGGCCGTTTTGATATTAAAGATCTTGAAGAGCGCATTAGCGCCGATTTGGCCAATAATCTTGGCAATCTTTTAAATCGTATGTTAACGCTTGCTACCAATCATGGACTTTGTGAAATTAAGGCTCCTTCAACACTTGAAGCTCCTTCATCTGCATTACGCGAAAAATGTGGTGATACCTTTAGAGGCTATTGGGAAGAGATGAATAAATATTCTGTTCATCTCGCTTTGGCTCAGGCATGGAGATTTTTGTCTGATATTAATGCCTATTTTCATGCACAGCAGCCATGGACACTTGCAACGCGTAATAAAGAGCTTTTTGCTGAGGTTATTGCCTCAACATGCCAAGGGCTCTATGCCATAGGGATCATGGCCTGGCCAATAATGCCCAAAAAAATGGAAGAATTATTGGCGGCATTAGGGCATAAA
>JAHFBS010000027.1:0-1140 GCA_023249895.1 bacterium
CTTGTACTATCGAACTTAAAGTTGAGTGATGGAAACATCGTCTACGAGGCCCAAAAGCCGTTTGATATGATGCTGGAATGTTCGGATCGTCTATTATGGCGTCCCCAAGGGGATTCGAACCCCTGTTACAGGAATGAAAATCCTGTGTCCTAGGCCAACTAGACGATGGGGACATAATTTTCAAAGGAGATTGGCTAGCCATCCGTAGCTACGAGCCCGAAGGGCGAAGAGCGTAGGATGGTGAGCCGCGTAGGAATCGAACCTACGACCCACAGCTTAAAAGGCTGTTGCTCTACCGACTGAGCTAGCGGCTCGTTGAAGGAAAGTATATCACAGGTTTTTTGAAAAACGAAAGAAATATGTGATGATTTTGTTGCTTATCCTAGCAATTTGCTACACACAAAGCAGTAGATAAGAACTCCCAGCACGTCCATGACCGTTGCCAAGAATGGTGCGGCTGAGTGCGCTGGATCGATATTACAGCGTTCCAAAGCGAGCGGGATAAGCGCCCCTAAAATAACGGATGTTATGACAATGAGAAACAATGAAAGACTAATGACGGCAGCCCCAATTACGTCATGATATGAAAAATAAACCCTGAAAAAACTCACAATAACAAGCAAAATCGACATAATTACCGATACGCTAAATTCACGCAAAAGTACCTTAAATGCGTTGCGGCGGGTCATTTCTTTGGTGGTGAGCCCTCGAATTACCAGCGTTGCTGATTGATTTCCCGCGTTTCCGCCGGTACCAATAAGCATGGTCAAAAATACTGCAATAATGGTGTATTTATTAATCAGACCGCTATAGCTTGCCAAAATCATGCTCGAAAAGCTTTGCAGAATCAGAAGGCCTATAAGCCATATGCCGCGTTGCCACACCTGACGCCAGAGCGGGGTGCTGAAGTAGCCATGTTCCACAGGAATAAGACCGAACATTTTATAAACGTCCTCACTACCTTCTTCTTTAATAATTTCAAAGACGTCGTCGGCGGTAATAACCCCTAAAAAGTGGTTGTTTTTGTCCACAACCGGCGCATAAAGAAGCCCGTAGTGGTGCATTTGGTTGGCAACATCTTCCTGGTCTTCATCAACAAGGATGACCAGTTCATTGGGCATCATTATGTGCGAAAGTGAT
>JAHFBS010000027.1:1150-8528 GCA_023249895.1 bacterium
TAAGTACCAATTTGTCAAGTGTTACGTAGCCAATAAGAATGTCGTCTTTGTTGGTTACATAGATGCGTTGCATTTCAGTTCTGCCAGGGCCAAGGCGTTGAAGTAATTCGACACTGCGTCGGACGGTGAAATCGTCTTGCAACGTGATGACATCGCTATGCATACGTCCGCCAGCAGAGCGTGGATTAAAGTGCAAAAGCGAAAGAATCTGGTTACGTTGATTAAAGCGTAAAAGCCGTAAATATTTTTCAAGATCTTCGTCGGAGAGATAGTCAAACAGATCGGTTAATTCATCAGCAGGCATATTTTTAAGAATGAGCGCAGCATGATCAAGATCAAGATGGAGGAGCAAAGGAGCTTGCTGGGCTTGCGGTAATTTTCTGAAAACGCTGATGGACGTATCTGCAGGAAGCTTTTTGAACAGAGCGACCTGATGGTCAGCATCAATTTTACTGATAAGCATCGCAATATCAGCAAAGTGCTGGGTCAACAAAATGTTCCAGAGATCTTTGCCAAGTGTAGTGTCTCCGGCGATAACCGAATCTATGTTATTTTCGATTTGAAAAAGTATCTTTTTGATTTTCAGCATGGGATGCTCCGCTTCGTTATCTGCAAGCACCGACAAGGAACCCCACCAAGCAATTCCTATTTGACTTTATTTTACTACAACCTACACTAAAATAAAAATGCTTTATTTTCTGCAAGATTAACCCTTAGTATACGCTGTTTTTGGTAAATTAAAGCTGATTTGTTCTTTTTTGGGGTGGGCCACATGGAAAACGTTACAACTATTACAATTACCGATCCCGGGGCTATTGGAACCCGGTTAGATCGTTTTTTGGCCTCCCAATTCCCTGAATATTCACGGTCCTACTTCAAGGCGCTTATTGATGATGGCCTTATTCTTGTTAATGGACTTCAGGCCAAGAGTAGTCAGGCGGTTAAGCTGTCCGATGTACTGACCATTACGTTTAAGAGCAAAACGTTTAATCTTGCCCCGATCCCGGTTGCTTTTGACATTGTTGATGAGCACAAAGATTTTATCGTGATCAATAAGCCTGCGGGGCTTTCGGTTCATCCCTCACTTTCGGCTCCTGATGAGGTGACGCTTATTAATGGGCTTTTACATCGTTTTGGTGATATGGCTCATTTTGATGAAGCTGAGCGTCCTGGGATTGTGCATCGGCTTGATAAAAATACTTCTGGTCTCTTACTTATTGCTCGCAATCCTCAGGCCCAAGCTGAGTTATCATCACTTTTTAAAGATCGTAAAATTCATAAAAAGTATATTGCACTGGTGCATAAGCATCCTGACCGATCGGGTTCAGTTGATCTTCCTATTGGACGGCATGCAATCGAACGCCATAAAATGGGTGTTTTTGGCATTGAAGCGCGTTCGGCTCTCTCGCATTATCGTGTGCTTGCTTATTATGCCGATGCATCATTGCTTGAAGTAGCTATTGTAACGGGGCGTACGCATCAAATTAGAGTGCATATGGCCTCCATCGGGCATCCAATTGTAGGTGATGCAGTATATGGGACATCGTCTACGCATATTGGGCGTCAGGCGCTGCATTCATGGTACGTTGCATTCAATTTTAGAGGCAAAGATTACGCGTATTCGTGTCCAATTCCGCATGATATGATTCACGCGATTAATGCGTTGAAATCTAAAAAAATATAATTAAATCCAGAATCTTTGTTTGACAATTGTCCCAGGGAACCTATACTCATCGAAGTAATTTGATCTTTAATTTTACTTGTCTTTGACGCGGGGTAGAGCAGCCTGGTAGCTCGTTGGGCTCATAACCCAAAGGTCGCTGGTTCAAATCCAGCCCCCGCAACCAAAATCTTTCTAAAAAATCCAAAAATTATCTTTAAATTTTAAACGCGCCCGATATACGACTTTTTTTCAGCATTGCCACTTTGCCTTGCATAATCAGCAGCTCGCGATCAAGTGAGGTAAGATAGTCAATGACGTCATTGGCATATTTAGGATGGCGCATTGCAAGATCGATATTGGCTTTTAAAAGCCCCAGTGGATTTCCAATATCGTAACGGGTTCCTTGAATTTTGTAGGCAAAAACTTTTTCGCCCGAGAGCAACAGCGTTTGTATGGCATCAGTAAGTTGAACTTCTCCGCCCGCACCAATTTTCATCTCATCAAGGGCATTAAAAATATTGTGTGAAAGTACATATCTTCCGATAATGGCAAGATTTGATGGTGCGTCAGTAGGATGTGGTTTTTCGACCAATTCTTTGATCTGAAAAAGATTGGGAGAGAATTGTTTGCGAATGCCAATAACGCCATAATTTTGTACTTGATCAATAGGAACTTCTTGCACCGCAACGACATTACATTTTTCTTGAAGCGCTATTTGAATAAGTTGGGCCATGCAGGGCGTTGAACCAACGATGATGTCATCGGGCAGAAACACCGCAATATGTTCTTTGCCTATGGTGTGCCGTGCTGTCCATATTGCATGCCCAAGCCCAAGGGGCTCGCGTTGACGCAGATAAATGAAATTAGCGGTGTTGATAATACGATTAACACCTTCGATAAGATCATCTTTTTTGCGTGCGTGCAAAAAATTTTCAAGTTCTGGATAGGTATCAAAGTGATCTTCGATAACACTTTTGTTTTTACCGGTGACCACAATAAAAGTTTTGATACTTGATTGGATACCTTCTTCGACAATGTATTGGATTGCCGGTTTATCCAGGAGCGGGAGCATCTCCTTGGGTGTTGTTTTGGTTGCGGGAAGAAAACGGGTTCCAAGGCCACCCGCCGGAATTATCGCTTTGGTTATCATGTACTCTCTCCTTTTTGATCTCCCGATGTGTCAGAACTGTTCTAGAAATTTTAGCTTCCCGCTGTGGAAGAGCCGAATATCATCGATGCCATAGCGCAGCATGGCTAATCGTGTAAGCCCAAAGCCAAATGCAAGTCCTGAATATTGTGTTGCGTCGATATTGCAGGCCTTAAAGACGTTGGGATGGACAAGTCCTCCAGGGAAAATTTCAATCCATGTTGATTGTTTACATACCGAGCAACCGCTTTTGCAAAATATGCAACGCATATCGATTTCAAACCCTGGTTCGACAAAAGGGAAAAAACCAGGACGAATACGAATATCGAGCGTATTTTTTTGAAAAAGCGCTCGTAAAAATGTTTGTGCAGTCGCAAAAAGATGGGCGACCGTTACATTTTTATCAACAAGAAGTCCTTCGCATTGCATGAACATAAAATCGTGCGATGCATCAACAGCTTCGTGTCGATAGGTTCTTCCTGGAGCAATGCCTGCAAGCGGTGGTGTGCGTTGTTGCAAAATACGTGCTTGTACAGGCGATGTGTGGGTACGAAGAAGATATCCTTCCTGATCTGTCCAAAAGGTGTCATACATGTCGCGTGCGGGATGATCTTTGGGGATATTGAGTGCGGTAAAATTATTAAATTCTGTTTCAAATTCTGGCCCGTCCCAAATTTCGTATCCCATTGATAAAAAGATACGTTGAATTTCTTCAATGAATAATGTGTAGGGATGAAGATGTCCAGTTGGAGCATTGGGAACATAGCTTGTTACATCAAAATGACGAGCCTGGTTGTCTGCTGCCTGACTTTGCTGTTCGGTTATAAATTTTTTTCGTGCAGCAATGCCGTCTTCGGCTTCTTGTCTGAGTGCTTGAATGAGCGGCCCAAACTCTTTTTTCTCTTCAATAGTTAAATTTTTGAGCTCACCCAAAAGTTCAGTTATGGCGCCCTTTTTACCAATAAATGAAAGGCGGAGCGCTTCAAGCTCTTTTTCTTGAGAAAGGTGAGCAAGCTGTTGTTTGAGTTCTGACGATATCGTTTGAATTTTTTCTTTTAGATTGGGCATGGCACCACCGACATAAAATTGGCTGACAAACACGCATTCAGCATGACATAGGCATGGCTAACATCCTAACACGTTTTACTGTTTTTGCTAGTCGAATCGGAGCGGCTGAAGCATTGCGTCTTATCGGATTTTGAGCGTAAGGATAGCAATTAAAGAAAGGATGATAGAAACGATCCAAAATCGAATAGTTATTTTGGTTTCGGGCCATCCGAGTAACTCAAAGTGATGATGAATAGGCGCCATCTTAAAAATGCGTTTTCCACGAAGCTTAAATGATGCCACTTGGAGCATAACTGAAAGCGTTTCCATCACAAAAATGCCGCCTGCTATGAGCAATAAAAGCTCCTGCCGTGCCATAAGTGCCAAAAGGCCAAGCCCAGCGCCTAGGGGGAGTGAGCCAACATCACCCATAAAGATTTGTGCAGGATGCGAGTTGTACCACAAAAAACCAAGCAGCGCGCCAATCAGCGTTGCAGAAATGATGACAAGTTCTGCACTGCCGGCGTAAGGAATGAAAAGATAGGCTGCAAGCTTTTTGTGTCCTGCAAGATAAGCAATGATGGCAAATGATGAGAAGTTACAGAGAAGTGGACCGGTTGCCAGTCCATCAAGTCCGTCGGTTAAGTTAACCGCATTACTTGCTGCAATCATGATGAAGGCCGCCCACGGGATAAGAAGCAGTCCCAATTCAGGCGTGAAATTTTTGAAAAACGGAATGCACAGACGCGTATCGGGCATATCAATAAAATACCACAATGACGCTACCACCAGTGCAAGCCCTAATTGAAGGCGAAATTTGAGCGTTGCCGAGATCCCTTTAGTGCGTTGAATTTTGTACCAATCGTCAAGAAATCCTATAAGTCCAAAACCGAGCATGCATAACAAAAATATCCAAACTTTGGCGCGGCCAAGATTGTTCCAGAGCAATGTGTTGATAAGGAAAACCAGCAAGATAAACAATCCACCCATCGTTGGCGTATAGTTTTTGTTTTGATGACTTTCTGGGGTCATGTCGCGCACTTTTGATCGAAAATTGTTCTGACAATAGCTAATGAAGCGACTGCCAAAAACGAATGAAAAAAGGAGCGCCGTGAGCAATGCGCCGATGCTCCGCACGCTTACGTAGTGAAAAAGATTGAAGAGCGAATAGCTTTCACGAAACTGGTTGGCAATGTGGTAAATCATACATTTAAACCCTTCATTTAAGCTACAAAAGTATAGCAAGAAAGCACAGGATTCAACGTTTTTAATAAAATTAATTAACGCTTGCCTCTTGCTGGGGCGTTTCTTTCATGACATTGAGAAGGTATTGAAGAACTGATGGCCCATATTTCTTTAAGAGCGGCTGGATGATGTTTTTGTTGACCAAATTACCCGAAAAAAGATTGCTAATAAAATCATGAATAGTTTGTTCAGGGCCTGGTTTTGGGACTGGTGGAGGCGCGGTTAGTTTTTGGCAGGTTAAGGTAACAGCGTTCATAAGTGCATCGATGACGACGGTTGCTTGGTTGTTTGGGCTGCGTTCAATCTCTGCTTTTTTGTCAGCGCAATGGGCGAGTAAGCGCTTGGATGAAGTCAAAATTTGTTCGATAGAAGCATCATTGTCGGCGACGGTAACGCTATTGCATGCTTTGATAAATGCAAAGTACTCATCAACAAGGCCTGGGGCGCAATCATAAAGATCAATATCAAAAATACTTTGTGCGAGCCTGATTTTTTGAATAATCCACCAACACCCAAATGATTTGCGCGCACTTATGCGGATAAGCGAGGAGATGGTTTTGTTATCGATAACACTCACCATATGGAGTTGCTGAATACATTGATGTTGCAACCATGAGAGTAAGTAGGCATATACATCACCCAAAATTCGGTAATGTTCAAACTCCCCTATGTGACTAAAACCGACAGGGCTCAATTCTGGGTCAAGAAGATGAAGTTTGAGTGATGCTCGTTTAATTCCATTGAGAACTTCTTGTAATGAAAAGTTGAACCAGCTCAATTCGTCGTGATTACTTGTTGCGCGTATTCTTTGTCCAGCCTGTTTGATTGATTCCCACGAGGCAATAATTGTAGGAAGTGTTTGGATTTTTTCTTTTGTTTTAGAGTTAGATATTTGTGGCGCTATGGCCGTAAATCCTTCAACAAGCGCTTCAAGCTCTGCGGTAAGTTGATGCGACAACTCATTCAAACGTGAAATATCGTTGGTTTGTTGCGCATGGATATCTGCGCATGCCGTTGTGGCGATTAACCCTAACAGCACCGCATAAAAAAAACGTGTCTGCATGTTCTTTCCCTAGGCTTGTGTTGCCCGGTCAAAGGCTGGCAAAAATCCTGGAAGATAACGAGCTACCATGTAGCGGAAGCTGCGTGAATATTTATGAACATGCGCGGACCGCTGTGCGATAAATTCAAGGGTATCAAACAGTTGCTGTTTGATTGGTGCATAGATCTTGTTTTCTTCGTTAAAGTCACGGAGCATTTCTTGAAATTCTGTTCCACTGATTGCAAATCCAAATTCTTGCATTGTTGCAACGATAGAATCTTTAGGCGAAGCAGTATTTTCAAGGAAGCTGATTTTTCGTTGAATATCAGCACAATAAATCTCATATTGCTGCTGGATCAATTCATAACGCATAAGCGCAAGCTTTCGTTGCTCTTCTGGAAGTGCCTCAATCAAAGCACGCACTTCAGCGAGTTTATTTTTAAGCATGACAAGTTCCTGTTTATAAACATTTGCTCGCTGAGCATCAATTTTCTCTGAAGATGGTTTAAGAGCACCTTTGTGCATTTCAAGTTCGGCAATCTTTTCGGTAAGTGCAGCGGGAACAACCTCACCACTTTCCTGGAACTCTCCGGCCATTGCGTGCAAGCGTGCAAGTTCAGCGGTAATCTCAGGATTTATGCCACCGGCAGCTTGTATGTCAGTGATGATGCGGGTACGTAACGTTTCAAGCTGAGCTAGTTCTTGTTGACGTGCTGTATATTCCTGTTGGGCTTGTTCATAGCGTTGACGAATAATAGTTTCGTCTTGTTCTGGCTTAAGATTATGTAATGCATCGTGGTAAATATCGCATTGGCTTTTAGTTTGTACCGATGCGGTTAAAAGCTCTTGCTTGCGTGCATTGTGAGCCTGCAGTTCTGCTTCAAGCTTTTTAATTACCTGCTGATTGGCAGTACCATTAATTTCTTGTTCAATCTGGTTGAGTCCCTGCTCAATGCGTGCAAGCGATTCTTTACCAATCTTGCTTTGTAAAAATGCTTGAAGCTTGAGTTGGCGTTTAGTATCAGCTGCGCATTGTTCATGGTGTTTGCGTGCCGCTTCAGGATTGTTCTTAAGGTAGTCGGTGTGGAGGGTGGCATACTCGGCAATGGTACGTGCCATGGTAAGCGTAATAATGTGCATTGAATCACTGATATCAAGTTGATCAGTAACAAGTGCTACCCAGTGATGATTTTGTGCTGATACTTTGATGAATTGAGGGAACGTAGTAAGTTTC
>JAHFBS010000028.1 GCA_023249895.1 bacterium
AGCCATGCAATCATAACGCCAAACGTACTTGGCCATGGCAAGAAAAACCCTAAAATACCAACTGCTGTTGCCACTCCTCGTCCCCCATTCAACTGCATAAATATCGAATACGCATTACCTAACAAAAGCGCAACGGCGCCAAGATAACAGGAACTTATGCTCATATTCATACCATGCATAAACCACAAAACGACATAGGCTTTGCCCGCATCGCAACAAAAAATAATCGGAAATAATTTGTTTCCCATCACACGGGCAACATTGCTGGCGCCACTATTACCGGAGCCATAACGCGTAATATCAAGGCCATACCACCAACGACATAACCAATAGCCCGTTGGAATCGAGCCAACCAAATATCCTAGCATCAAAAAACCTATCAGCAGCAGCACGTGAATATCCTTATATTAGGGGTTGTTCACGCATATTTTATTGTGTTAAACGTGAGTTGCCAACCGCCACGCTTTGTGGTACATTTTCCGTGTCTTTTTTACTATTTACTTTGTTTCTCTGAAATCAATGTGCCGAGGTGGCGAAACTGGTAGACGCACTGCTTTAAGGGGGCAGCGGGAGCAATCCCATAGGAGTTCGAGTCTCCTCCTCGGCACCATTTTTTGAGGTAAAAGGAAGAGTCTGTTTTAGCTGTAGGAGCATCTCATGCACGAGTATTCACGTTTTGCCCGTGTCTTAATTTCGCCATTTATGGCGTGGATGGCCGTCTTGATTGTCGGCTCTTATTTCATGTGTTCTTTTGATAAAAAGATACTCCAACAGCCATCAGAGCCTGGCGTTATGGGCACCATCAAACACTATTACAAAGCATTTCATCTTGCGTACCTTAAAAAAGGCATCGACCTTGAAGGCGGTACGTATCTGATTTTGGGCGTTGATCTTGATAAAGCAATCAGCAACAGACTGGGCTCAGAAGCTCGTGCAATTGAAGATCTCGCCAAGAAAAAAGGGCTCAAAGTATTGCCTTTAAAGAAAGAAACACACGATGGTGCGCTTGACATGACATTTCCTGATGAAATGTCAGCCAAAGAAGCCTACCGTCTCATTCAAGATTTAGAAACGACCTTGCGTTTAAAACTTGAAGATACGGTCGTCCATATTACGCTTGCGCCAGAAACAGAACAATCAATTCGTAGTGGCGCCGTAGAACAAGCCGTCAAAGTACTGACCAATCGTCTTGGCGGTTATGGTGTTGAAGGCATTGTGGTTCAACAACATGGTGACCATCAAATCGTTGTTCAGTTACCAGGATTAAGTGATTCTGAACGTATTAAAAAAGAAATTTCACGCACTGCGCACCTTGAATTTAAGGTTGTTGAAAAAGTTACCGGCTCCAAAGAAGCAATTCTTGATGAATTTGATGGTGAATTGCCTTCAGACAAAATGGCCGTTTCTGGTAAAAGAATCTCTGATACCGCGACTGATGAAGATGCGGGTCAATGGTACTTGGTCCCTGCATTTGCCGATCTTGAAGGCGACCGCATTAAGGATGCCAGCGCACGCTTTGATGAATATAATCGTCCTTACATTGCGTTTGAACTCACTTCACAAGGTGCACGTGAATTTGGCGAATTGACCAGTAATAATGTTGGCAGAAGCGTTGGTATCATTGTTGATGATGTCATGGTTTCAAGCCCAGTCATCCAAACACCAATCACGGGTGGCAAAGGTTCTATCACCGGTAAATTCTCATTAACCGAAGCAAATGACCTTGCAATCTTACTTAAGTCCGGCTCACTTCAAGCCCCACTCACTATTGAGCATGAAAATCGCGTTGGTGCATCACTTGGCCAAGACTCAATTAACAAAGGCATCATGTCCTGTTTGATTGCCCTTTTGTTATTGTTCTTCTTCAGCTTGTTGTACTACAAAATTCCTGGGTTTCTTGCAATTCTAACCCTGCTTTACAACGTATTTTTGACACTCCTTTTCTTGTCATACTTTGGGGCTACGTTAACGCTGCCAGGCCTTGCTGGTATCGTATTGACAATCGGTATGGCAATTGATATTTCGATTTTGGTCTATGAACGCGTTAAAGAAGAACTTGCAGCAGGAGTTCCATTGCGCAAGTCGGTTATTGATGGATTTAGCGGCACGCTCGCCGTCGTTTTAGATTCAAACATTTCAACTTTTTTAACCGGCGTTATACTGTTCCAATTCGGCGGTCCAGCAATCAAAGGTTTTGCCGTAACGCTGATGGCCGGTATCGTTGCAACATTGCTTTCGGGCATTTTCTTTCTCAAGGCAATGTACAGATTCTTCTTTGATCTGTTTGATATCAAACAAATGAAATTTTAAATTCGTGGCGACGTAGCTCAGTTGGTTAGAGCGACGGAATCATAATCCGTAGGTCCTGAGTTCGAATCTCAGCGTCGCTACCAAAACTAAAATAAGCCGCTCGTAAATGAGCGGCTTATTTTTATAATATGCGCTTTTGTGCTTCTTTAAGCAACTTACACTATGACCGTTCCGGCCTTACCAAGCAATGTTATGATATCTATACGCCCACGAGGCACAAAGTCAAAAGCCGTTTTTCCCTCTTTATCCTGAGTGCTAATTAAAGCTCCACGCGAAAGTAAAAATTTTACTGTTTCTATATCACCATGATAACAAGCCGCCATCAAAGCTGTGCGGCCCAATAAATCACGATGTTCAATATTGGCTCCTAACTCGAGAATACCTTTAATAACTTCAATACCTTTATCCAAAGTGCAAGCCATAGATACTGCTCTAATCAACGCTGTTATCCCCTGGTTATCTTCAACATCAATATTGGCACCCGCTTCAGTAAACCTATTAATCATGCCAAGATTAAGACCCTTGTCAGGAACACCATCAACAATGAAGCTATGCCCAGCTTGCAATGTACATAAAAGAGCAGGTCTTCCATTCTCATCACAAGCAATAGGATTTGCGCCAGCTTTAAGCAAATTTCGTACTGCAATAGCATTTCCTGCATAACAGGCTTTTATGAGGTCAGCATTAAGCATTTGTTGTTTTTCAACAGGAACCACCGCTTGTTTTTGTTGTTCAAGCTGCATCCCATGTCCAGAAACGAAAAAAGCTCCTGATAGCAAGAGTGTAGAAAGTGATCGTTTCATAAAATTATTCATAAAATATCCTCCATTGTTGGTTAATTTAAAACTATGTTTTATTCCAAGAATGACATTATCTCGGTATCAAGAACTTCTAAAGGCAGCGCTTGCCATTGTTCAGCAGCTATTTCTCGAATTTCATTTCTATCGGTTACAAGATGCTCAAGCAAAGCAACAACGTCTTCATGACATTGCGCACGGGCTACATCAAGCACAGTTTGGCCTTGATTATTAACAATTTCTGC
The DNA here is from genome assembly GCA_023249895.1 of bacterium. Lineage (GTDB taxonomy): Bacteria > Babelota > Babeliae > Babelales > RVW-14 > UASB124. The sequence goes on from JAHFBS010000028.1 coordinate 3,353, forward strand.
ATCTGCACACGCGTCAAGAAGCATGGTGACCATAGCGGCATCACCACGACGAGCAGCTTCGATAAGCGCCGTATTTCCTAACTTATTTTGCAAGTTAATGTTCGCGCCAAATTCAATAATATCAGCTACAGCTTTTGCATTTCCATACATTACTGCACATATCAGAACGGTATTCCCTTTATAAATATCTTGTAAGTTAATTTCTACGCCATCCGAATCAGGCCCAAGAAGATGCTCTATTTCTTCATTATTTCCAGCCTGAATTGCTTGCATCAAAACCCGAGTATTCATTTGAAGTCTGCTTGACTCTTTCATCATTCCATAGCCATGAGCAAAAAGAGCTCCTGAAAACAAAAGTGTAGAAAGTAATCGTTTCATAAATGATAACCTTTCGCATTGTTTTATTAATACAAATAGACATTAATTCAGTGTAGGGTAAATAAGAAAGCCCGTCAAAAACAGGCTATTTTATGCTCAATAAACACAATAATTACTTAATTTTGCTCAAAAATAACGATTTTTTGAGCCTTCCCTCAATTTCGTCTTGCGTTTTATCAACAATAGTCGGCAATAAGATTACACAGTTCGACCGGCCCGCCCTGCCATTCCTGTATTATTGTAAAATTGGTGGCTTGGAAAAGTATTTGTGCAATACAATCACGGCCGACAGACGATGCCCTATAAAGAGCACTTTTACCAGAACGATCGAGTAAGAAGACATTTGCATGCGCGGCAAGAAGTAACTTAACGCCCGCAGCAGTACCGCCAGAAGCCGCCCTCACCTATGCTGTCTCGCCCCATTTATTTTGAGCATCGACATCGGCTCCTGCATCAATAAGTTTTTTTATGACTTCTGTTGGCGCGTTACTCTTACGCGCAACAAGTATGAGTACCGTATTCCCATCATCATCACGCAAATGGGGACAAGCATGTTGTGCTAGCAGTAATTGTTCATCACGTAATTCATCATTAGAGGTAGTGTTCATGCCGTAGCATTGTCCAATAATATTCATCGTACCTACAAGAGCAATCAGCGCATACGTGATAAGTTTTTTCATAAAAAATATTACTCCAAAAACTGGCCTCTAAAAAAACGAGAACACAGTGTAGCCAACAAAAGCTTAAAAGCAAGAAGAGATTATCGTGAGAAATTGTTATCGCATAATGCGCAGTAACAACCTTTACAGAAAACCAACAAGGACCAATTTGTAGATTCTTCACCTGAAAAAACATAGGGCACTATTTCACTATTAATAACATCAAGGGGACAATCACCCCACTCTTCACGCAGCGCCTTAATATTTTCAAGCAATTGCACAAGCCGCGTATAACCACATTCTCGTGCAGTTGAACAATCTTGTGCCATCACATCCGCGCCTAATTCAAGAAGTTTTTGTACCGCCTCAAGATGTCCGCCGCTGCAAGCCAGCGTTAATGCAGTACGGCCATCAGCATCACGCGCTTTAACATCAGCTCCTGCGTGAACAAGCAGATGAACAACATCAACGCTCCCTGAATATGAAGCAATAATCAAAGCGTTCCAGCCATATCTATTACGCGCATTAATATCTGCTTTAGCCTCAAGAAGGGCCTCGACAATTTCATTATTCGTATTTTTGTATGACGCTTGCATTAAGGCAGTATGAAAATATTTATTACAGGCATTAACATCAACGTTACATGCAAGCAGCATGCGCACCGCGTCAACATTTCCTTCATACGCCGACTGGATTAACGTTAGATTTTTTGCCTGAGAGCTTGGATTATAGTCCAGAGAATATGACATTAACGAAATATCATGACTACGCAGCGCATCAATCAAAAGATCATCAACATCCTGCGTAAGCGCACTCTCACCACCATGCATTCCCCTGATAGTCCAACTCATGCTCACTAAAAAAGCACCGATGCAAAGTTGCTTTGTAATCATTTTCATACAAAACCCTCTCACCTCTTATGAACATGCATGTACACACATAAACAATCTCAGCTGGGGTATATACTGAAACTTACGCGTATCGCTTCATGAAATGCAATGTTTGCACAAAAAAAGCCGCTCGCTTTTACACGAACGGCTCTGAATGTAATCTACAAAAGCTTAAGCGCTATTCTAATTTCATCTATTCGACAAAAGGTATGATTTCTTCTTTGATAACTTCCAGAGGGCATGCTTCCCACTCACTCTCTACTATAGCCATTATCAACAACCGCACCATATCAATGTATCCTTTCTCGCCTGCTCTATACCCAAATTCTCTTCGTACTTCACCAAGAGCATCTTCGCCATATTCATTTTTGAGCGTAATATCAGCTCGAGCACTCATAAGAACTTGCGCGGTCTCAGCACAACCGAAAAAGCAAGCACGCATCAAGGCCGTTGTACCGTGATTTTCTTGCATATTAACAAGAGCCTTTGCAGCAAGAAGCAGCTTCACCACATCAGTATTTTTCGGATAATCCGAAGCAGTTATCAATGCCGTGTCACCATTGTAATCCTGAGCATTAACCAGAGCATTTGCGGCAAGAAGTAACTGGACTGACTCCGCACATCCCTTAGCTGAAGCGCACCTCAAGGCTGGTTCCCGGTTTGAAGCACATGCATTAACAAGAGCCTTTGCAGCAAGAAGTAGTTTCACTAGATCAGGAAAACCACGCGCTGAAGCAATCGCCAAAGGTGCTGCGTTACGCGAATCAAGTTGATTCGCACAAGCTCTTGCTGCAATAAGCAGCTGCGCGATCTCCTCATGCCCCGAAATTAAAGCACAATTTAAAGCTGTATCAACATATGATGAATCCCCACTGATAAAATCATGCGTATAAAATTTTACTCGCGCACTGGGATTTGCACGTTGCGAGAGAAGATTCTGTACAACGGTTAATTCACCATCCTTGGCAGCAACCACCAATGCTGGGCTCAGAGACTCATCGAATTTCTGCTCATCATTTACTTTTCCATCAGGAAGCATGCCTTCACTTTGCCCTGCTACACCCACTAAAAGAACAAGCATAATTACTAAACGTTGTATATTTTTTTTCATAAAAACTCTCGGCTAAAAACACATTTTAGTTATACATTCAAAAATCGTACGTTTGAAAATGAACCCATAGAATATCTCTCTATGATGATAATGTGAAATCAAGAAATGTTAGGCTACAACTTATCGCAATAAATTATATCTTAACCTCGCTGCATGAACATTAATTATGGCAGTAAAAAAGCCGCTCGTTTTTTACACGAACGGCTTGTAAATAATTCTAAAATTATGTTTTTAATTTTTGCCGCAACAATGTTTAAATTTCTTTCCTGATCCACAAGGACATGGATCATTGCGACCAACTTTAGGCTCTGCGCGACGTGCAGGCTGTGGACCTTCGGTCGTCGAATCACCGCTTCCACCAAGTTGCAATTCAGCCAACTCTTTTTCTTTTTCTTTTTCAATTTGATTAATCGCATCTGCCGAATACTGATCGGTGCGGTTTCTAAAGATACGCTGAACAATATCCCATTTAATTTCTTGCATCATCTTTTCAAATTCATTGAACGATTCTTTTTTGTATTCGATCAATGGATTTTTTTGACCGTAGCCGCGTAACCCAATACCTTCACGCAAATGATCAATATTTTGCAAATGCATACGCCATGCATGATCAATGGTTTCAAGCAATATCCATTTTTCAGCTTGTACTAACAATTCAGATGGAACTTGTGCACGGTACTGTTCGTAGTTGTACATCAACAAATTGCTCAAGGCTTCTTCAAGTTCGCCCACACTTTGACGTGGCGAAAGATCTTGCCCAAGTTTTGAGGCCTGAATGCCCGTTACATTTTCAAGCGCATGAAGCACTTCATTAAGCCCATCTGCTGAACAATGACTACCAGCACAATGCACGACAAATAAATTATGTAGCACATCGGCAACCATATCACGCAAGATGCCAAGAATTTGCTCGGAACCTTCAAGAATATCGCGACGATAACGATAAATTACCAAACGCTGTTGATTCAAGACATCGTCATATTCAAGCAGATGTTTGCGAATATCAAAGTTGTGTTTTTCAACACGTTCTTGGGCGTTTTTGATACTACGCGAGACCATGCGATGCTCAATGCTCTCGCCTTTTTCCATACCCAAACGTTCCATGGTCTTTTTAAGACGCTCACCGCCAAATATGCGCATAAGATCATCTTCAAGCGATACATAAAATTTTGATGATCCTGGATCGCCCTGACGGCCCGATCGACCACGCAGCTGATTATCAATACGTCTGCTTTCATGCCGCTCGGTACCAACAATGCGCAGGCCTCCACGCTCAATAACGCCGGCACCAAGTTTAATATCGGTACCACGACCGGCCATGTTGGTTGCAATGGTTACCTTGCCCATCTCACCAGCTTCTTTAACAATCTCAGCTTCACGTTCATGCTGCTTAGCATTCAACACGTTGTGGGGAATACCATCTTGGCGCAGCAAATTGCTCAGATACTCTGAAGTCTCGATCGAAATGGTACCCACCAGCACCGGCTGGCCACGGGTATAACATCCTTTGATGTCATTAAGAACGGCCGTATATTTATCGTTCCTGGTAAGATACACCGCATCAGCCTGATCTTCACGGATCATCGGCTTATTGGTAGGAACCACGATAACGGCAAGTTTATAAATCTTCCAAAACTCTGCTGATTCCGTTTCTGCTGTACCAGTCATACCAGCAAGTTTTTTGTAAAGTCTGAAAAGGTTTTGCAAAGTAATTGAGGCAAGCGTCTGATTTTCGCGCTCGTCTCTGACATGCTCTTTGGCTTCAAGCGCTTGATGGAGTCCATCGCTATAACGACGGCCAGGAAGAATACGACCAGTGAATTCGTCAACAATTAAAACTTCTTCTTCATTAACAACATAAT
>JAHFBS010000029.1 GCA_023249895.1 bacterium
TTCCATTCTGACACAATGAATAAAGCGGATCTTCAGTTTGAGCGTCAACAGGAATCCTTGCTTGTACACGCGCAACAAAATCATCGCTAACACAGGTCGCCGGCGGGACCATATCAAGAAATTCATTATGAAAGCACCTACTCGATGAATCTAACCATGGTGCAAAGATTTCAGCTCCATTATGCATTGTCGCAACCCTCACACAGGAAACCGCCAGTACACATCCGACCATATACCCTGTACGCATACCTTAGCCCTTTGCAATTAATTGACAACTATAAAAGATCTTCCCCAGTGCACCACACCGACAGGGGATCGTCAAGGAAACTCTGATAGCTGTCGGGTTTCCTAAAAGGCCAAAAAGGCTTTATACTTGAACCATTCAATGCAAAGGATGCCTTATGACAACACAGATTTCTCTCTCCCTCGAGTTGGTATATCTTATCAACTGGATGCTTACTCACCAACGATCCCAACTTAATGCGCTGGTCAAACAGGCAATGAAACAGGGATTTATCGAAGAACTTGCAACTATTGACGAGGCAGAAACTCAATCAACAGATTTTTTGTATGCCACCCTTACCGATTTTCTTGATTACTTAGAAAAAAATCTTATTAAACAACTTGAAACCGTAACGGTCAGTCAAGAAACCAAAGATCATGTCATCCCTGCGCTCAGAAAAGTTGACATGAACAATCTTGATTTCAAGACCGTATGGTCAAGTATGCAGCAAACACGAGCTCGTTTAGGATCACCAAGCACACCTCAACTTGCCCAACCTAACACTGAAGTTCAGAATGCAACTGAAATTTTATTTGAAGAAATTCTTAAAAACTGGAAACCAACTAATAAAGAGACGGTAAATTAACATGAACGTTAGAACTCGCTTTGCGCCAAGCCCAACAGGATATCTTCACGTCGGCGGATTACGAACCGCACTTTATAGTTTTTTGTATGCAAAAAAACATGGCGGTAGCTTCCTATTGCGTATTGAGGACACCGACCAAGCGCGCACGGTTCCAGGTGCTGTTGACAACATTATTAGTACCCTTGCGTGGGCAGGAATAACGTTTGACGAAGGTCCTGGTAAAGGCGGTAACTACGGACCATACATTCAATCTGAACGTCTCGAGTTGTATCACAAACAGGCCAAAGAGCTCGTCGAAAAAGGTCACGCATACTATTGCTTCTGTTCATCCGAACGTTTAGACAAAATACGTGCTATTCAAATGGCTCAAAAGCGTCCACCCTGCTACGATCGTCATTGCCGTGATCTGGCGCCCGAATTTGTTGCTGAGAAGTTACGTAATAATGAACCGCATGTTATCCGCATGAAGGTGCCACTTGAAGGTGAATGCGTATTTTCAGACATCATTCGCGGTACGGTGGCTATTAATTACAATAACGTCGACGATCAGGTTTTAATTAAATCAGACGGATTTCCCACCTATCATCTTGCTTATTTGGTTGATGATCATTTTATGGAAATAACTCACACCATTCGTGGTGAAGAGTGGCTTCCCAGCACGCCTAAACATATTTTGTTATATCAGTACTTTGGCTGGCAGGCTCCAGCTTTTGCCCATCTTCCGCTGCTCCTCAACCCTGACAAGAGTAAATTAAGCAAACGGCAAGGCGATGTTGCCGTCGAAGATTACCGTGCTAAAGGATATCTTGCCGAAGCACTTGTTAACTTCGTTGCATTTTTGGGATGGAACCCTGGCGATACGCGTGAAATATTCTCGCTTGATGAATTAATTAAAGAATTTTCACTCGAGCGTATCGGTAAATCGGGCGCCATTTTTAACCTTGAAAAGCTGCAATGGTACAACCAACAGTACCTACATCACGCATCTCATGAGCGAATACTCAAAGAGCTCAAACCGATGCTCAAAGAAAAAGGTTGGGACAACCATTCGGACGTCTATCTTGGATCGGTCATCGATCTTCTTAAAGAACGCGTTACTGTTATCCCTGAATTTTTGATCAATGGGCAGTTCTTTTTTGTTGCGCCAACTAGCTATGATTAAAAAGCCAAAGATAAATGTTGGAAGCCAGAGACAGCTGGCTATCTTAATGATCTTGTACAGCGATTTGCCGGAGTTGTTCCGTTCTCCGCAGGAGCCATTGAACAAGCCGTACGCACCTATGCTCAAGAAAAAAATCTAAGCGCAAGCATTTTTATCCATCCGCTTCGCCTGGCACTTACCGGTGTCAGCGCGGGCCCAAGCTTGTTTCATTTAATGGAAGTTTTGGGCAAAGATGTGGTTGCACAACGTATCGAAGCGGCCATTAAAGTACTGGGATGATTGACGGCTTGAGGCTACAAAAGATCTTTGATCGCACGCAGAATAGGAAATAAATCCCCTTTTGCTTTATCCCCCTGCTCAATTTTGGCGAAAAATTCATCAGGCGTGAGCCAATAAGATTCGAAAAAATCATCGGTATTATAAGCAGGAACATCGTTGCTTTTAATAAGATACACCCACATAAATGCAGACGTTTGATGTTCATGCGGCGTAAGCCGTGCAATCGGTGAATAAATACATTGCCGTACATCAAGATCAAGCTCTTCCTGCGTCTCACGCACAAAAGCATCATGATAACTTTCGCCAGCAGCAACGTGGCCACCAACACTTGCATCTAAATGAAGCGGAAAAAGTTTTTTATCTTTATGACGACGTGGAATCCATAATTGCTTGGCTGAGTTACAGATAAAGCCGTTGATGACTCGAAAGTTTGAAAGCCCTTGTGCATAACAATGCTTCTTTTTTCTTGTCCAATCACTTCGTCGTGAAGTGATACAAGGTCTAAGGTTTCATCATCAAGGGGGCCCCTGGCATAAGAACCAAAGCGATAAATTGCTATTGGATCGTAGGTTTTAACGAGACGATTTTTGACCTCCTCAATAGTTTCTTTACTTATCATCTTGCCCCTTACTTTTTTATACACGGCTTACCAGCAGCGATCAGATTATTATGGCTTGGTGAACGTTATGATATACAGACTTTCATCAAATCGATAATTCAACTCAATGTTCTTCATTTCCGTGGGAATCAAATCTACAGGCGGCACGATCACTTCATCGCGATTTTTAAAAAAACGTCGTGTAATAAGCATAGATTCAGATTCTTTGGCCGTTTTTTCGGTTTCATCAGCAATAATAAATCGTGCTCCTGGCTTAGCTACACGAATCATCTCATGAATAGCCTGCGCCTTATTGTTGAAAAAATTAATGCCACCAATATGCATGACCATGTCAAATGTTGCATCTTTGAAAGGCAACTCTTCTGCCATACCATGAACAAGAATAGGAGATGGGGAAGATTTTTTATAACGCTTGAAGCATTGCTTCAGCATACCAAGCGAAATATCAAGACCATAAAGCTCAATACCATGGGGAAAAAACTGAATATTATCACCGGTACCGATCGAAACTTCTAAAACTTTTTCCACCGGTTTTACACCAAGCTTTGCAATAAATTCTTTAAACGGATCTTGTTCAAAATTTTTTCGAAACAGATGAACTATTCGGTAATAAAGTGGCACAATTTTTTGTGCAAAAGAATAAAACGGCGCAAAGCTGTCATACAATCCCTGGTAACGCTTATTGCGACCGACAACATCCTGCTCATTCAAAATTCGTACGATACCATCAACAATTGGGTATCGAACATTTGTACGATGATTTATTAATGAATGAACAATCGCACCACGAGCATCTTTTTCTTGAATTAAAAGCAATGGGTCATGGGTTTTGGCGTCACAAAAACAGGAAAATTTTTCTGGTAACATTTCTTACTTTCACTTGTATTAAAATTTAAAGCCCAGTTGCCCCAACTCCTGCCGCACTTCATATAACGGCAAGCCAAGAACGGCGGTATAAGAACCATTGATGCTCTTGAAATAGGCAAGGCCATGTTCTTCGATCGCACCAGCTCCTGCACAATGCACTGCAATAGGACGTGTTGCAAAATAACGATCAATCGACTGAGCATCGACATAAAATTCAATCATCGCGCCCGCCGCCCACAAACGCTCTTCGGTAATTTTCCAAGTGCCCTGTTGCCACATATATTTTCGCAAGCAACAACCGGTCATTACTTCGATAGGGCCTTTGCGTTCAGCTTCTAACATCTGTATCGCATGATCACGATTTTCAGGCTTACCAAAAACTTCTCCGGTACGCGGATCTTTTACCAAAGAATCAGCCGTCAAAACAAAAAGATAATCAGGGGCAACTTCGGAGCGAGCAGGAAGTACCAGCGTTTCCATTTTACCGTGAGCAATGGTAGTTACTTGGTGTTCAAGCGTACCGTCAGCATGTGCGTAAGATTCATCGCTTCCATGTTCAAGAACTTTAAATGGAATACCTGCATAATCTAATAAAAGCTGTCGTGAACGAGACTGAGAGCCAAGATAAAGAATGTCTTTGATCATGTTTATTTCTCCACACATTCCCAGGTACCTGCAAAATTTTGTCGAATTTTTCCTTCAAGCTGAAGCTGAAAGAGTCGATCTTGAAGTTCATCTGATGAACAACCTGTTTTATCGAGCAATTCATCAAGCGTTGCTGGTTGCGACAAACACGCAATAACAGGATCTGATGGAACAGATGCAACAGGAAGTTCAATTGTTTGGGCTAGCTGTTCTGGATGACGCACAAGCAACTGAGCTCCGACTTCTGAACCCTCACCAAATTCTTCAAGAATATCATCAAGCTTATTCACCAATTTTGCCCCATCCTGAATAAGACGGTGGCAACCGGCGCTCAATTCATCGGTAATTGAACCAGGAATAGCAAACACGCTACGGCCTTGTTCAAGCGCACATTGCGCCGTTATCAAAGCACCACTTCGTTCAGCAGCTTGCACGATCACACACCCGTTACTCAATCCAGAAATAATGCGATTCCGTGCAGGAAAGGTTCCTCGATCAGGCGGCGTCATGAGAGGAAATGGTGAAACAAGCGTACCACCCGCAGCAATCATACGATCAAAAAGTTTTTTATTTGATGCAGGGTAAGGTTGCAAGAGCCCCGAACCAAGTACCGCTACAGTGCTGCCACCATTTTCAAGCGTAAGCTCATGCGCAATAGTATCTGCCCCCTCGGCGCCACCGCTCACAATATGCCAACCAGAGGCAACAAGGCCTGGGATTAATTTACGCATTGCACGTGTTGCATAATCGGTAGCACGACGAGAACCCACAAATCCAATACTCTTCGCATCACGTTGCAATGGCGCACCTTGGCAATACAAAACTACCGGTGGCAGATGAATTTGGCGTAACAATGCTGGGTATAACTCATCAAGAAATGTTACGATGGCAACTTCATGACGACGGGCACGTTCAAGTTCATCATCGAGAAGACTTTTATTGCTCAAACCATCGACAATACGGTGCGCAAGGCGCTCTGAAAAACCAACTTTTTGAATAAAATCTGACGAGGTGTAACGATATAATAATGAAGCATCAAGTTCACGCTGATGCGCACACAGATCGACGATCTCGACCTGTGTGGCTTCAGGAAATTTTAAGAGATACAAATGTTTGAAAAGCTTAAAAACAGTTGCAGGGCCAACATCGGTAATAAGCGAGAGATGTGTTAACAGGTTGCGGTTACCATTCATGATGTTGCATTACTTCTGTTCTTGTTCCTGCACTTGTACTGGCGCTGATTCTTCGTCGTTTTCCGAACCTTCAAATGCGATCATTGCTGCAAGTGTTTGTCCTTCATCCAAACGAACGAGACGAACACCTTTTGCTTGACGTCCCATCGTACGAATTTCTTGAGGTGAAAGTCTAATAACTTTACCGTTCGTATCAATGAGCAATACATGCGAGGTATCGGAGACGCGTTCCAGGCCAATAACATAACCATTACGTCCATCAGTTGGAATCGTGCGAACGCCAACACCACCACGGTGAGCAACACGGAAATCGACCACGCTTACGCGTTTGCCATAGCCACGTGATGTTGCAAACAGAAGATCGCTTGATTCCGGAATAACCTCAAGACCAACGACCATATCTTTATCGCGCAATGAAATACCGCGCACGCCCGCCGCATTACGACCCATTGGACGAACCTCGGCTTCTTTGAAGTGAATTCCTTGTCCATCGCGCGTTGCAATAACAATTGAATCGGTTCCCGAGCTGAGCGCGCAGAACGCAAGCTCATCACCCTCATTAAGGTTGATAGCGCGAATACCGGTGCTGCGAATCTTGGTAAATTCATCAGCGTTGGTCTTTTTAATGGTACCTTGACGTGTCACCATAACAAGGAATTTGCCTTCCATATCACGGGCACACAGAAGCTTAACAATCGATTCACCTTCAACAAGTTGCAAGATGTTAACAATTGCACGCCCCTTTGCCGTTCGTGAAGCTTCAGGAATTTGGTAAACCTTAAGGCTGTAAATTCTGCCAAAGTTGGTAAAGAACAAGAGATCATCGTGAGTACGAGCAACGAATGCATCTTGCATTACATCATCGGATTCTTCAAGATCTGCAGTTCCCTTTTTACCCTTGCCACCACGATGCTGTACCGCATACGTATCAAGCGTTACGCGTTTGATATAACCTTTGCGCGTCAGCGTTACCAGGACCTCTTCATCAGGAACAAGATCGGCGTCGCTAATACCATCAATAGGACCTTCGATGCGTGTACGACGTTTATCGGCATAAGCATCTTTAACAAGATGCAACTCTTTAACAACTTCAGACTTAAGCTCGTTTTCATCACGCAAAATAAGCTCGAGCTTGGCATTAATTTTCTTCAATTCATCAATTTCGGCATTAATTTTTTCACGCTCAAGGCCGGTCAAACGTTGCAAACGCATATCAAGAATTGCTTTGGACTGCTCAAGCGATAAAGCAAAACGAACATTAAGCTGCATAATTGCTTCATCAGCAGTACGAGATTTTTTGATAAGTGCAACAATCTGATCGATATTATCAAGTGCGATGATTACGCCATCAAGAATATGTAAACGTGCACGATGGCGAGCCAAGTCAAATTCAGAACGACGTGTAATAACTTGCTTACGATGCAGCAGGAAGTGCTCAACCATTTCGCGCAAGGTAAAGAGCATTGGACGATTTTGATAAAGCGCCAACATAATAATTGAGATCGCCGACTGCAACGACGTATGCTTGTAGAGCAAATTGAGTACAACCTGAGGATCTTCGCCACGCTTTATTTCAATCACCGCGCGAATACCACGACGATCTGACTCATCACGAATGTTGGAAATACCTTCAATAACTTTTTCTTTAACAAGCTCGGCAATCTTAGTAATAAGATCAGCCTTGTTAACCTGATAAGGCAATTCGGTAATAACTAATGCGGTGTGCTTCTTACCTTCTTCGACATTAACAACACCACGAACAATAACTTGTCCATGTCCCGTCTGATAGGCCTTAACAATACCACCGCGGCCACAAATAATACCGCCAGTAGGAAAATCGGGAGCCGGAACTAATTCAAATAATTTTTCATCATCAAGTTGAGGATTACTCAGCAGTGCAATACAGGCTTCAATAATTTCGCCAAGATTGTGCGGTGGTATTGATGTTGCCATACCAACAGCAATACCGGTTGATCCGTTGACGAGCAAATTTGGAATTCTACTTGGCAGAACCGTTGGCTCAGTTGTCGATTCATCGTAATTGGGGACAAACTGTACGGTATCTTTTTCAATATCGACTAACAGCTCGCGGGTAATTTTTGCCATACGAGCTTCGGTATAACGCATTGCAGCTGCGTTATCGCCATCGATCGAACCCCAGTTACCTTGCCCATCAAGGAGCGGATAGCGTTTGGGAAAATCTTGTGCCAAGCCGACCATGGTTTGATAAATAGCCGCATCACCGTGAGGATGGTAATGAGCCATAACCTCACCAACCACGTTAACCGACTTACGATAAGGCTTTTCGTGATAGAGCCCAAGGTCATGCATTGCATATAATATGCGACGGTGGACAGGTTTAAGACCGTCACGCACATCGGGAAGCGCACGGCTTACAATCACCGACATGGCGTAATCAAGGAATGCGGTTTTTAATTCTTTTTCGATAGAAACCGGCGAGACCAAGCTCATCTGCTTCTCGTCGTTTTCAGCCCCCGTAACTGCCATATCAAAATCCTTCCAAACACACGATCATTTTTTAGGCTTTATTATTTGCTAATCATCAAATTGACAGACCATCAGCATACGCTGGTTTGGCAAATCT
>JAHFBS010000030.1:0-2649 GCA_023249895.1 bacterium
GTAGTATGACAATAGAAACTGTGGGCGTAATGGTTCGCATAAATTGGGTGTTTGATGAAAATGTACAAACCAGTTCTCCACGGTGCCCTTTCTCTCTTTTGGCTTGTGGGGACACCTCAGTTACTCGCTTCTTCATTAACCTTTCCTTATGCAAGTACAACGTACTCATGCCGTTGTCTCCCTCTTAACGATAACGAAAAAATTCATCGCGGATTGTGCGAACTCAGAACACATATGCGTGCATTGCAGCCGCATATTTCATTTATGACTGAAATGATCAGCAATGAACTGGTTACCTCAACCGCTTTATGGTTCGAACATGCTACACGTACGTTAAGCGCTGACATAGCTCACCGTGCTGAAAAGATTGAAGATAGCGATGAGGCTCTTCACTTACGTTCGATGTTGGATACTTTTTCGTGGTTGGTGGCAACTAAAAAGGCAATTGCTGCTCAGGGTGCTCTTCTCAAAACAGAAGTTGCAGCGGCTCTTGCGCAATTCCCATTCGTTTCTATTAGTCAAAAATTACATTCCGAGACGTTGCAAGCGGCATTGGCAACGCTGGGAACAACAAAATCATGTGATGAATTTATTTCCTGCTGGGATGCACTTGTTAAGCTTACTGATAGCAGCTTACGTGACGAAGCAACCTTTCAACAAGTATTCTCGCGCGATATGGCTGCGCAAGATCCATCATTTACACTGCAAGAACAGTGCATACGATGCGCATTTAGTGCGGTCAAAGATTTAACTGATATTACCTATCTCTTCCATTTCTTTCTCATTCGTTCATGCGCCTTGTCGTTCACCGGTAAGGATGAACAAGCGGCATTTGCGGGCATTTTTGACGATCCTAATCGCGGTGCATTTATTGATATTCTTCAGATGCTTGCAATGATGGATGATCTACCCGTCGAAAAAACACTTGAAGCAATGACACGATTTGTACGCAGATTTTCTGATGTTATCACCAAAATTCAGTCAGCTGCTGATAATGGTTTTGTCGGATGGCTCAGAAGCAAGTGGGTATTTATTCCCTTTACCATCGGCGTAGTTATTATCAAAACGATTCAGTACTTTGTGATTAAAGATTCAATGGATGGGGTTGGGTATAGCAGTTACGGCGGGTATTTCTAATAGAGATACTTCCGAGCGAAGGACGTATATGTTTAAGCTCAAAGATCATGTGATTTATCCAGGACACGGTGTCGCTCTTGTTGAAGAGATCATCAAAAAAGTCGTTGCAGGAGCAACAATTGAGTTTCTCAAACTTACCTTCGTTTTTAAGGACATGACCATTCTTGTCCCTTTATATAATGCACAATCTATCGGCATTCGCTATCCGTGCCCAGAACGCGAAGTAGAAGCGATTCTTAAGGAATTATTACAACGCCCAGAAAAAAAATTAGCTGGCGTTGATTTTACTCCCAGCGGATGGAATCGCCGCCATCGCGATTATCAGATAAAAATATTAAGCGGAAATTTACTCGAAATTACTAAAATTTACCGCGATCTGATGTACGTTGCACAACAAAAAGATCTTTCTTTTGGTGAACGCGCTGTGCTGCAAACAACTGAAGATTTAGTGGTGCAAGAGATACAAATCGTACGTAATGATAAACGAGAAAATGTTATGCAAGAACTACGTAATCCATTCAAGCGATTTGAGTTTCACGATAGATCTTTCTTGCAGCAAGAATCACCTTCACTATGACGCCACGGGTTATCATTATTGTCGGGCCTACCGCTTCGGGCAAAACGGCACTAGCTGAGAAATTAGCGGGCCTGCCCGCCATAGCCACGAGCACAGCGAGGGCGACGGTGGGCGAGATAATCAATGCAGATATGGGACAATTTTATACCCCACTTACGATAGGCACCGCTAAGCCTTTGTGGCGCGAAAAGCCTTTTAGATGCCATCTGTTCGATATTATCGATGTGCCAGAAACCATTGATGTGCGACGTTATCGTACGTTAGTGCGTACGGCTGTTGATGATTGTCTTAAGCGGCAAGCGCTACCCATAATTGTTGGTGGATCGCTTTTTTACGTTCAATCGCTCTTTTTTCCACCTCGTGAAGTGCCAAGATTAGAAGCATCGTCTGAAATAGATTCTGAACAGGAGACAGATGCTTTGCGGCAGTTGTTACATAGTATTGATGCAGAGCGTGCGCAGGAGTTACACCCCAATGACCGTTATCGCATTGTGCGTGCACTTGAGATTTGGCAGACGACACAGCACAAACCATCATCACTTAAACCTCTCTACGAAGCGCCCTTCGATATTCCTGTAGAGATTATCGCACTCGAGCCACCACGAGAGATGCTTGCAGAACGCATTTATCAGCGTACAACACAGATGATTTATCAAGAAGGGTGGATAGAAGAAGTTGAAGCGCTTATGGGCACTCCGTGGGAAGCTTTCGTGCAGGAGCGTGGATTCATTGGCTATGCAGAATTGTTTGCCTGGATACGTGAGGGCAAAAATCGCGATAGACTACCGGAAATTTGCGCGCTTATCAGCCAGCGAACGCAGCAATATGCCAAGCGGCAGGTGACGTTTTGGCATAAGTTACACAAGCTTCTTGCACCGCATTGTTCTCAAAATCTTTCTGTAAATGTTTTTTCTGATTCAGGCGAAAACGCCATC
>JAHFBS010000030.1:2726-8212 GCA_023249895.1 bacterium
GTGCAAAATTTTATTCTTAATTTGTTTTCGTATAATCTGATCTTGCTCAAATGCTTCCTGATTTTTGTAGAGCAAACTGCTTATTGCAGCGTCTACTGCCATTCGTTCAAGCAATACCCGCTTAGAATCTTGATTCGCCGCCTTGAGTTTCTCGGCATAATCAAGAAGAAGTCTGGTTTTAAGTATTTCAAGCCCCCAGATAGTGAGCTCTTTGCCGCCCAGTTCATTATGAATTTCTGTGAGTGCTAAAAAATCTGCGCTTACCCCAAAGCGTTTAAATATATCGCAGAGTTCGGAACTTTGTGGCATGACAAGTAGGAGCGCGCCTTCGTTATCAATAAAATGCACAACTTCTTCGCTCGCGATATTTTCAATGAAGTGGAGTGCTCTTTGGTTGTCAGCGTCATCATCAGATGATGATTTGTGATCGCAGGGCAACTGCATAGCGTTGCACGGTGATAGCGAGATGATGAGAGGTAGTGTTAAGAAAGTTTTTTTGAACATATGATCCCCTTTTTTATATCAGTTAACTTCTCTATTGCGTCATCCCCCCGCCTCCGCCTTACTTGGCTACGGCGGGCAGGCGGCCGCCGAGCGTGGATCTAGAGTTTTCATTCTAGCTTACGATAATAAAAGTTTGGGAGCAAAAAACATATGTTTTGCTGGATCCCGGGTCCTTGCCCGGGATGACAAAAACCACGTCCAAGATAGCTAGGCTTTGTTGATTTTTTACGTCATCCCCGCCACCGAGCGGGGATCCAGCCCACGGAGCTTTTTCTAGATACTCGCTTCCGCGGGTATGACGTGCGCCCAACGGGAGGCCCTTGCGCAGCCAACTTATTTAATTTCAAAGTGAATTATTAAACAGGTATTGACAACAATGATTTTAGCGCTGTTTCGATATTTTCTATTGCGCAATATGCTAAATATGCCATAATGCAATTTTGCCATATAAAACCATTGGGTGATTGCCTAAAATGCATCCTGGGGCAAATTTTTACACATTGCTTCTCATGCTCGATCTGGAACTTGAATCGAAGGGGCGTGAATTGTTGTTGGAAAAAAAGAAGGTTATGGAGTAAACTTCAATACCGTATAATACAGAAGAAAAATTCCTTATAAGTAAACAAAAAAAGGGAGTTCCTCAACGAAAGGATCTTACGTGATTTATATTTTTCGCAAAGAAATGAGAAAATGGCACACCGTGTTGTGGGTTGTTTTTATTGCACTCGGTGTAAGTACTGGGTCTGTTTTCTTTTTCCGTTCTCGCCATCCATCAGAAATGGCAATTGCGCATGTTAACGGATTGCCCGTCTACTTCGATGCTTACAAACAACAGCTTGCAGATGTTCATGCGCGTATTGAATACTTGCGTCCACTTGCGCGTATGTATGGAATGTCAGAAGAAGTTTTTTTGAGCACTTTTCTTGGCGCCGTTAAGCCTGAAGAACTTGCACTTGATATGTGCGTGCGCGACAAATTAATTGAT
Source organism: bacterium (assembly GCA_023249895.1). Classification (GTDB taxonomy): domain Bacteria; phylum Babelota; class Babeliae; order Babelales; family RVW-14; genus UASB124. The sequence continues at coordinate 4,216 of JAHFBS010000030.1, forward strand.
TATGCTAAAGCGCCATTGAACGTTAGCATTGATGAAGCATGGTTCAAAGATGAATTGATTAAGTCGATTCCTCAACTTTCTGATGGGCAAGGTCGCATCAATATGGATGCCTATCATAGCTATCTACAGCGCCTTTCAAGCACGCCTTCGATGTATGAAAAATTTAAACGCGAAGCATTCAAACGCGACATCATGCAAAATTTTGTTGAGGGCACGGTATATGTTCCTCGCTTTGTTGCACAAGAAATTTTTGATACAACACGTTGCGTAAAAAGCTTTGCTATAGCTGAATTTCCTATGAGCTCATTTATGGCAGAGGTCAAAAAGCATCCGGTTGATAATGCTGCGCTCGAAAAATTTTATTTAACCAACAAATCATGGTACGAAGTTGGCGAAAAGCGTAAAGCACGCTACTGGTTAATCTCTCCTGCCAGCTATGCACAAAAAGTTGAGCTTGATGATCAGGCGTTGCGTGGGTTTTATGAAAAAAACAAAAGTCGCCTCTATCGCATTGCTCCCAAAGTCAAAGTACGCCACATTTTGATCACTACGTCAAAAGATCAGGCGGAAAATGTTTATAAGCAGGTTATCCAGAAGCCAACCGATTTTGCTGCGCTTGCCAAAAAATATTCAGACGATTCCAAGACCTCAGCCACCGGTGGCATGACCGAACTTTTTGGTCACGGCACTTATGATGCTGATTTTGAACGAGCATCATTCCGTCTCCGCAATGAGGGAGAAGTTTCTCCGGTGACCAAGACCAAACATGGTTATGAGATTATTCAGTTGGTCCAGCGTGTGGCCGCGACCGAAAAACCATTCGAGGCAGTAAAAAATGATATCGCCCAACAACTTCGTGCCAAAAGGTCACTGGCATCCTTACGCGCTGACTTGGAACAACTTATTCATGCCGTACGCGAAGACAATCAGGCTCTTGATCGTTTTGTAGCTCAACAGGGGGTGCAGGCCAAAGAAACCGGGTGGCTCTTTGAGGCTGAGACCAAAAAAGAAGAATTGAATGGCAAACTTGCCGAACAACTCTTTTCCCCTCAAAAGCGTCAACGAAATCTTGGGTACTTTGCTCATGACGACTTTTTTGTCCTCTATCAACCTCAGGGTGTTGAAAAAAGCTTCACCCCTTCGCTTGCCCAGGTCAGGAATGAGGTAGTGGGCGATTACTACGCCGACCAGGCAGATACCTTGGCGCGTACAACGCTTAAGAACATGCGCATGCGTCTGTTGGCCAAAAAGGCTACGCTTGAAGAAATTGCCCGTGAGAGGGGTGGTAAGGTTATTATTACCCAGAAGACCGACCCCCAAAAACCGATAGCAGAACTTGGTAAAGAGGGTGCGGCTTTGAGCAGCAAGCTTTTTGCCCTTACCGACCCAGCCCAGGTCCTAGAGATTGATGAACCACATACCCTTCGCTTGGTTATGCTCCATAGCATGAGCCCGGTAGCCGGTGCCACATTCCAGGCTGAAGCTGAAAAAATAATTAAACAAGAGAAATATAAAGAAAATACACGCTGTCTTACAGCCTTTATTGCGTCATTGTATAGAAATGCTAAAATAGAAACAGACCCTGAAATAATGAAATTACGACATATTGAGGTTGATACAACCTCGGAAGATTAGTACATGGAAGAGTTTGCATTTAAGACATCTGCAGAACGAAATAAAGCCCTCGAGGTAGCCCTTGCCCAAATTGATAAACAGTTTGGTAAAGGTTCGGTTATGCTCTTGGGACAAAAAGCCGATTGTAAATATGATACCATCTCAACCGGATCAATTTTGATCGATCAAGCGTTGGGAGTTGGTGGATTTCCTCGCGGCAGAATAGTTGAGGTCTATGGACCTGAAGCTTCCGGTAAAACAACCGTTGCGCTTCATGCCATTGCCCAAGTTCAAAAAAATGGCGGCGTCTGTGCGTTTATTGACGCTGAACATGCACTTGATCCTACCTATGCTGCGGGTATCGGGATCAACATTAATGATCTTATCATTTCACAACCTGACTATGGCGAACAGGCTCTTGATATTGCCGAAATGCTCGTCAGATCTGGAGCGGTTGATCTTATTATTGTTGACTCGGTTGCGGCTCTTGTTCCTAAGGCGGAACTTGAAGGCGACATGGGCGATGTGCACGTTGGGCTTCAGGCTCGTCTGATGTCCCAGGCGTTACGTAAATTGACGCCGGTCGTGCATAAATCGAAGACTGTTTTGATGTTCATCAATCAGATTCGTAGCAAAATTAATTCTATGCCGTTTGGTGATCACGAGACAACAACCGGTGGTAATGCATTGAAATTTTATGCATCGATACGACTTGAGATTCGTCGTGTTGCGACTCTTAAGAAAAATGACAGGGCGATTGGTAATCGCATTGTTGTTAAGGTCGCAAAGAACAAAGTTGCTCCACCATTCAGAAGAGTTGAGGTCGATCTCCTTTTCGGTGAAGGTATTAGCAAAGAGCTTGACCTGCTTGATGCAGCGATTGCTCACAATGTTGTTCAACAAACCGGTGCTTGGTTTGTGTACGGCGACGAAAAGCTTGCTCAAGGCCGTGATAACTGCTTGAAGAAGCTTAAAGAAGACGAAAAGTTTTTTAATAAACTGTATGCGGCTGTTCGTGAAAAAATAACGCAGCCGGTTAAACAGGGATTAGAGGGTGAATAATAATAAGACGGTAAAAGAAAAAAACACTCCGGAAGCATTGAAGTATTCGGTAAACGAGCGCATCCGCGCTGATCGCATCATGGTTATTGATCATGAGGGTCAGAGTTTGGGAGTTGTGCCAAAGTTTCAGGCACTTGCTCGTGCTCAAGAACTTGGACTTGATTTGGTCCAGGTTGGTGAAAAGGATAATGTTCCGGTCGTCAAAATGATGGACTTTGGTAAATTTTTGTACACCAAGAAAAAACAGCTTGGTGATTCTAAAAAGAATCAAAAAGTCATTGTTGTTAAAGAACTTAAGATGCGTCCGCACATTGGGGATCAGGATTATAAAACCAAAATCAATCAGGCGGAGCAATTCTTTAAAGACGGCAATAAAGTGAAATTTACCCTGCAATTCCGCGGACGCGAGATGGCGACTGCTGAAGATACAGGACAGAAATTTTTTGTACGCATCATCAAGGATCTGATCGCACGTAACATCGGAGCGCTGGCCGAAGAAAAAGAGGCACGCGGTGGTGTTTTGTGGTCAAAGATATTTTATGTTAAGGGAAAATAGCAATGCCTAAAGTTAAAACACACTCTTCATGCAAAAAAAGATTCAAAAAAACGGCATCAGGGCTGATCAAACGTTCAGCAGCATTTAGACGCCATCATTCATGGGCAAAGGCTCATAAAAATGTACGTAGCCTTCGTAAAGGACGTTACATTGATGCGACGTTGTGCGACAAAATTGAAACATTGATGCCATATTAAACTACGTGCTAAGGATGCAACATGAGTAGAATTAAACGCGGTGTAATTACCAAAAGACGTCATAAACGTCTTCTTAAACAAACCAAGGGCTTTTGGGGCCAACGTAGTAACGTTTTCAAACGTGCTAACGAAACATTGATGCGCGCAATGCGCTTTGCTTACATTGGTCGCAGACTTAAAAAACGCGAATTCCGCGGTCTTTTTATCATGCGTATTAATGCTGCATGCAGACTCAACAACCTTAATTATGCGCAATTTATACATGGACTTAAAACAGCCAATGTTGTGCTTAACCGAAAAATGCTTAGCCAGATGGCAATCGTTGACCCAGCTGCATTTACTCAGCTTGCCAAGCTCATTACTCCAGCAGCAAAATAAAAATCTTGATTTTTGACATTACCAGCCGCTAACCTTAAAAGGAAAATGCGGTCAATAGTTGGGTTATAAAGGAAAAGAGGAAAGAGCAATGAGGTATTTGGAAGAGCTTGAACAAAAAGTTCTTCGCCTGATTCAACGTAATCAGGAGCTGCAAACACGCCTAAGTGCCTTGACCAAAGAGATTGAGCAG